>CAYUPA010000271.1:0-1418 GCA_964446565.1 uncultured Lachnospiraceae bacterium | reverse complement strand
TGAGATTGAATCAGAAGTCGGCATTTTCAACCGTCAAGGAGAATTACGCTATGGATCCCTACGTTCAGCTCGCGAAAAACACCATTGAGGAATATATTCAAAATCGCGGAATATACCAGCCGAAGGACGCGGAACTTACCGAGGAAATGAAGAACGGAAGAGCGGGTGTTTTTGTTTCGATTCATAAAAACGGAGACCTGCGCGGCTGCATCGGAACGATAGAACCCGTACAGCGCTCTATCGCAAAGGAAATCATTTCGAACGCGCTTGCCGCTTCCACACGGGATCCGCGTTTTCCGCCGGTTCAAAAGCAGGAACTGGCGAATCTGGAAATCAACGTCGATGTGCTCGGCGAAGCGGAACCGGTTTCCTCATACGCGGAGCTGGATCCGGAGCGATACGGCGTGATTGTGGAAAAGGGATGCCGGCGGGGGCTTCTTCTTCCGGATCTTGAAGGTGTTGATACGGTGGAAGATCAGGTGCAGATCGCGCGGCACAAAGCCGGTATCCGGGATCGTGAGGAAGGCGTCAGGATGTACCGTTTCGAGGTGATCCGGCATGAGGCGGACGCGTCGCAGACCCCATCAATGAATAAAAAATAAAATATGAAAAACAGATCATGAGACGGGCAGAAACCGGCGCGGAGCCGGACAGTATATTATGAAGAATCGTGCGGACGATCAATTCCCGGCGGCGCGGAGCCGGGCGGTGTGTCATGTGTGTCCGCGAAGATGTTCGATTTCCGACGGGGAGCGCGGATGGTGCCGCGCCCGCAAAAATGAGGACGGGAAAATCATCTCCGCGAATTACGGCAGACTGACGGCGGTCGCGCTGGATCCGATCGAGAAAAAGCCGCTTTTGTTTTTCCATCCGGGCAGCAAAATTCTTTCGGTCGGCAGTTTCGGGTGTAATCTCGCGTGCCCGTTCTGTCAAAATTATGAAATCTCTACGGCGGGCGAGGCGGATATCGGGCCTTTGCGCACGGTGAGCCCGGAGGAGCTTTGCGGACTGGCTCGGGATATGCGCCCGCGGGGAAATATCGGCGTTGCGTATACCTATAACGAACCGCTTGTCGGATATGAATATGTGCTTGACGGGGCGAAACGGGTTCGGGATGCCGGAATGGTCAATGTGCTGGTGACAAACGGCATGGCGGAGCTGCCGATACTGGAAAAATTACTGCCGTATATCGACGCCATGAATGTCGATCTGAAAGGATTCCGGCCGGAAATCTACGAGAAGCTCGGCGGACGCCTTAAAACGGTCAAAACATTTATCGAACGGGCGCACGAACAGGCGCACATCGAAATCACGTCGCTCATCGTGCCGGGCATGAACGATTGCGTGGAAGAGATGGAAGCGGAGGCGGCGTGGATCGCGTCGCTGGATCCGGAAATTCCGCTTCACATCACCCGCTA
>CAYUPA010000270.1:0-2680 GCA_964446565.1 uncultured Lachnospiraceae bacterium | reverse complement strand
CATGCACAGGGAAGGCGTGGACGTTTCCATCACCGGCAATTCCACCAACCCGACCCGTTTCCAGCACCCGGTGGCCGGCACGTACAAAAAGGAATGCAACGAAATGGGAAAGAAATACTTCTCCGTTGCCTCGGGCGGCGGCACGGGCCGAACCCTGCATCCGGACAACATGGCGGCGGGACCCGCTTCCTACGGTATGACCGATACGATGGGCCGTATGCATTCCGACGCGCAGTTCGCGGGGTCTTCTTCCGTGCCGGCTCATGTTGAAATGATGGGCCTGATTGGCATGGGCAACAATCCGATGGTCGGCGCGACTGTCGCGGTTGCCGTTGCCGTCGAAGAGGCCATGAAATAGGTGTATCTTATGGCCTTACCGGACCCGGGCGGAAAGCGATTTGCGCTCTGCGCTTTTGCGCATCACAGAAAACCTTAAAAAGCAGATGAGACACATGATACAGGCTTTTCGCCCATAATGTGTCGCATCTGCTTTTACGGCGTTTTCACGAACCGATTAAAAACGAATGACCTTCGGCTCTTCCCCAAAGGAGTAGAATACCGCGGTCGCGTCTTCAAAGTATAAAACTTCCGTGTTGTCGTCCGACGCGGAATACATTCCCTGCAATGAAGGATACTGCGCAAGCATGTGCTCCTTCGCTTCCACCCGGTCGTCACGAACGAGCCGGCCCGAAACGCGCACCCATTTTCCATCCTTGCACCCGCAGATTTCCACCTTGGCGTTTTTCTGAATCTGCCTGGAAACTTCCTTTGCCTTACCCGTCTGGATATAGAGACGCTCTTCAAACACATCGACCGTCCCGAACGGACGCACACGCGGCTGATCGCCATCGACCGTCGCCAGATAGTAGGTGCCGCAGTCTCTTAGAAATTCATAGACTTCCTGCATTTTCTGTTCCTCCTCTTTCCGCTTTTTCGGCTGTCGCTCCCGTTGATTTTCCGCAGGTCTGCTCTCTCAGGCTACGGAAACGACCGTATAATCCTTCGCCTCGACCGCCCCGCGCAGGACCGCATCATCGACCGCCGCGTTTAATGTTACGACGGCGGTTCCCTTTTCATGGCTGACCTTCGCGGAACGCACCTGCGGCAGGGCCTCCAGCGCATTCTTCACGGTCGTCTCGCAATGCGCGCACATCATGCCTTCGATCCTAATGGTTTTTTCCATGGTTTGTTTCATCGTCTTTCCCTCTGCTTTCTGTTTGATTTTGATTTTCCGGTCCCGGCCCGCGTCATGGACCTTGAATAAATTCAGACGAAGCGCGTTCGTCACCACGCAGAAACTCGATAAACTCATCGCCGCCGCGCAAAACGCCGGGTTGAGCGTCAAATGAAAAACCGGGATGAAAACGCCGGCGGCCAGCGGAATGCCGATTGTGTTGTACAGAAAGGCCCAGAACAGGTTCTCGCGGATGTTGCGCAGCGTCGCGCGGCTGAGCCGGATTGCCGCCGGGACGTCGCTTAGACGGCTCTTCATCAAAACCACATCCGCCGCGTCGATCGCGATATCCGCCCCCGCGCCGATGGCAATGCCGGTATCCGCCCTTGTAAGCGCCGGCGCGTCGTTGATGCCGTCGCCGACCATCGCCACCTTGCCCTTCTGTTTCAAATCGCGAATGACCGCTTCCTTGCCGTCCGGAAGCACCTCCGCGATTACCTCGTCAACGCCGGCCTTCTTTCCGATCGCCCGGGCCGTCCGTTCGTTGTCGCCGGTCAGCATGACCACATGGATCCCCATGCTTTTAAGCTCCTGTACGGCCTTGGGACTGTCCTCTTTCATGACGTCGGCAACCGCGATAATTCCAAGCAGCCTGTCGCCGTATCCGAAGAACAGCGGGGTCTTCCCCGAGGAGGCAAGAGCTTCGGAGCTTTCGAGCACCGCGGCATCGACGTCCAGCCTGCTGCGGATAAAAGCATAGTTTCCGCCAAAAAGAGGCTTCCCCTCATAAACCGCCGTGAGGCCGTTGCCCGGAAGCGCCTTAAAATCCGAAACCTCCGCGGCCTGTACTTTTTCCTCCGCGGCAAAATCGCGGATGGCCTTCGCAAGGGGATGTTCGCTCTTTTGTTCAAGCGCATTCGCGTAGAACAAAAGTTCCTCCCGCGAGGCGGACCCGAACGGCAGGACGTCCGTCGTCTTCGGCTCGCCGCTCGTGATCGTCCCCGTCTTATCGAGCGCCACGATCTGGACTTTCCCCGTTTCTTCCAGAGAAACGGCCGTCTTGAATAATATGCCGTTTTTCGCCCCCACGCCGTTTCCGACCATGATCGCGACAGGAGTCGCCAGCCCCAGAGCACAGGGACAGCCGACCACGAGAACCGAAATCCCTCTTGCAAGCGCATACCCGATCGAACGGCCGCAAAGCAGCCACACGACAGTGGTCAGGACCGCGACCGCAATAACCGCGGGAACGAATACGCCGGAAACCTTATCCGCGACTTTGGCAATCGGCGCCTTCGTCGCCGTGGCGTCGCTGACCATCTGAATAATCTGAGAAAGGGTCGTATCCTCTCCGACACGGCTTGCCTCGCACCGCAGAAAACCCGATTGATTGAGCGTTGCCGCCGAAACCGGATCGCCGGGCTGCTTATCCGCCGGAATACTTTCGCCTGTGAGCGCCGCTTCATTGACCGCGCTTGATCCGGAAAGAACGACGCCGTCCACCGG
>CAYUPA010000269.1:0-2699 GCA_964446565.1 uncultured Lachnospiraceae bacterium | reverse complement strand
GACGAAGGTTTCGAGTTTGCGGATGAGGGTGTCCATTTCGCCGGCGCGGTCGAGTTGATCGCGGAAAAGATCAAGGAAGCCAGAGACCAGGGTGATATCGCGGAAAATGCGGAATATGATTCAGCCAAGGAGGAACAACGGGAGATTGAACGGCGAATAGAAGAGCTGGAACATATTATTAACAATGCCGAAATCATTTCGGACGAGGATGCGGACGTCGGCGTGATCGGCATAGGGAGCAAGGTTCGCATTAAAGATGTCGAATTCAATGAAACGATGGAAATCTATATCGTAGGCAGCGCGGAAGCGGACAGTATGAAAGGGCTGATTTCCAATGAATCGCCACTCGGAGCGGCGCTCATCAGCAAGAAAAAAGGGCAGATGGTTTCCGTAGATACGCCGGCGGGCATTGTCAAATATAAAATTCTGAAAGTAGAGAGCCGTTCAGCCTGAAGAGGAAAACATCGGTAACGCGGGAAACGATCCTGCCGGATCCTCCGCGGCCGCAAAACGGGCAACAGATTCAGCAGTAACAGCGAAAGCGGCGAATGCGAAACCGGCAAAATCAAACGAGACAGCCGCAGCACAAGCAGCTGTCCACACAACAAAAGAGAAGTAAACCGATGCAGAATCAACAAAATAAAGAACAAAAAAAGACGCAGCAGGATCCGAAACAGCTTCTCAAGATCCGGCGTGACAAACTCCGCGAGCTTCAGGAGAGCGGAAACGATCCGTTTGCGATCACCACTTTCGATGTCACCGCTCACAGCGCGGAGATCAAGGACTCTTTTGAGGCGTTTGAAAATCGCGAGGTTACCGTCGCGGGCCGGCTGATGAGCAAGCGCGTCATGGGCAAAGCTTCTTTTTGCCATGTTCAGGACGTGCAGGGCACGATTCAGTGTTATGTCGCGCGGGATTTTGTCGGAGAAGAAGAATACAAAGCCTTTAAAAAATATGACATCGGCGATATCGTCGGCGTTTCCGGGACGGTTTTCCGCACTCAGACCGGTGAAACGTCGGTTCACGCGGAAAAACTTACGCTGCTTTGCAAGAACCTGCAGCCGCTCCCCGAAAAATTCCACGGTCTTACCAACACCGATCTGCGATACCGCCAGCGTTACGTTGATCTCATTATGAATGAGAACGTAAAAGACACGTTTATCAAGCGTTCGCGGATTATCAGCAGCATCCGGAGGTTTCTGGACGCGCAGGGCTTTCTGGAAGTGGAAACGCCCATGCTGGTTTCGAACGCGGGCGGCGCGTCGGCGCGACCGTTTGAGACGCATTTTAACGCGCTGAACGAAGATTTCCGGCTGCGCATTTCGCTGGAACTTTATCTAAAACGGCTGATCGTCGGCGGACTGGAGAAAGTGTATGAGATCGGCAGGGTCTTCCGGAATGAAGGCCTCGACACCCGGCACAATCCGGAGTTCACCCTGATGGAACTTTACCAGGCGTATACGGATTATAACGGGATGATGGATCTGACCGAAAAAATGTTCCGTCACGTCGCGCAGGAAGTGCTCGGCACAACGGTCATCGTCTATAACGGTGTGGAAATGGATCTCGGCAGACCGTTTGACCGCATCACCATGGTGGACGCGGTCAAAAAGTACGCGGGAGTGGACTTCGACGCCGTTCAAACAACGGAAGAGGCGAAGGCGCTCGCGAAAGAGCATCAAATCGAATTCGAGGAACGTCATCAAAAGGGCGATATCCTCAGTCTTTTCTTTGAGAAATATGTGGAGGCGAATCTGATCCAGCCGACGTTCGTGGTGGATCACCCCATCGAAATTTCGCCGCTGACCAAGAAAAATCCGCGCAAACCGGGCTATGTCGAACGGTTTGAACTGTTTATGAACGGCTGGGAGATGTGCAACGCCTATTCGGAGTTGAACGACCCGATCGATCAGCGTGAGCGTTTCCGGCAGCAGGACGCGAACGCGGCGGCCGGCGACGAGGAGGCGCAGCATACGGATGAAGATTTCCTGAACGCGCTTGAAATCGGGATGCCGCCGACGGGAGGCATCGGCTACGGCATCGACCGGCTGGTGATGCTGATGACAGACTCCGCGGCGATCCGGGATGTTCTGCTGTTCCCCACGATGAAGCCCCTTTCGGACTGAAATGTTACGTGGCGGGCACAGTTAACATAAGCACGATCATGAGAAGATAGGAGAAAAAGAAATGCGTCTTACAAGCGAAAATCGAGAATGCTTTAAGAAATCGGCGGCGGAAGTTGCAAAATATCTTATCGGTAAGATGATTTGTCGCCGTCTTGATGACGAAACCATGCTGCGCTTTCGTATTACCGAAACAGAGGCGTATGACGGTCGCGACGATTCTGCGTGTTATGGAAAAACCAGAAAGACACATGCAACTAGCCCGCTTTTCGGAGAGTCCGATAAAAAAGCCGGCGGCTGTTGCTTTTACGCGAATATGCTCTTAATTGCTTGTGGAAGAGAAGCCGACACGCCGGATAATGTTCTGATTCGATCAGCCGGAAATGAACAACAATATTGCAAAGGCCCGATTTTACTTTGTAATGCCCTTAAAATTGACACCAAACTGCGAGGCACGAATTTGCTCGATCCCGGCTCTCCGCTTTGGATAGAGGATGATGGAGCTGTCAGGGAATGTTGCGCAGCGGAAAGGATCGGATTGGGAAAAAGCGTGACTGAAAAAGATCGAAAGAAAAA
>CAYUPA010000268.1:0-2713 GCA_964446565.1 uncultured Lachnospiraceae bacterium | reverse complement strand
GCAGCGGTTGCCGTAATTGTGTAGCACTTTTAATAATATCCCTTAATCTTCACCCCGTCCTTTTTCACGTTTTTTTTGACGTGCAATTCCCTTTGGCTTCCATTATAATCAATGGCACGGATGGGTTGTTTCGTTTTGTACCGCCGCGGAGGTTTTGCAATAAGGCGGCGCGGCGGTCGAATTTGCAGCGGATTCCCGCCGGCGCCTTAAACTGTTTGGGAAGGAAGGGACTGTCTATGCGCTGTTCACTTGACGGAGCGTGGAAACTCGCGTTTACCCTGCCGGAGGACGGCCGGCGCATCGAACTTGATGCGGCGGTTCCCGGCAATGTGGAGATTGAACTGGAAAAAAACGGTTTTCTTAAAAACTGTATGCCGGACGACGATCTCCATGCCACGACAGCCTATGATGCCGTGGACGACTGGACGTACAGCCGCACGTTTGACGCGCCCGTGTTTGAAGACGGCTGGACGCAGGAACTGGTTTTCGAAGGAATCGATACGATCGCCGATATCTATCTCAACGGCGAACTGATCTATGAGGCCCGCAGCATGTTCATTCCCCACCGTGTGAACGTCGCGGGCCGTCTCAAACCCTCGGGCAATGAGGTAAAGGTGGTCATTCGCAGCGCGCTTCTCTGGTCGCGCCGGTATGAAGGGGATATCTTTGGGATTTCCCGTGCACATACCGTCTTCGGCGGACAGGCCTACCTGCGCAAGGCGCGTCACGAATGGGGCTGGGATAACGCGCCCCGCCTTCTGACCTCCGGCATCTACCGCGGCGTGTATCTGGAATCGCTCCCGCCGGAACGTTTTTCCGATGTCTATCTGTATACGGGCGCCGTCACGGACACCGAGGTCCGGCTTGGCATCGTTTGGAATTATGAGACACCGTGCGCAAATGTAAGCGATCATCAGATTCACTACGTTCTCAGGAGCCGGGGCGAGATCGTCTACGACGTCCTGCGGCCGGTCGAGTATCCGCGCGGAAGGGAGCGCTTCCAGGTCCCGCGGGACAAAATCGCACTCTGGTGGCCGGCCGGCTTCGGCGAACCGGCGCTCTGCGACGTGGAAATCGAGATGCTCCGCGCGGGTGTCTGCTGTGCCAGGTATACGTCCAAATGGGGCGTGCGCACGCTTCGGCTTGAAAGGACGGAAGATATCCTTGAAGACAATACCGGCGAGTTTGTCTTCAGGATCAATAATGAGCGCGTCTTTATCCGCGGAACGAACTGGAAGCCGCTGGACGCGCTGCATTCACGGGCGGACGCGAAGGTTGAAAAGGTTCTTGGCCTCGCGAAGGACCTGAACTGCAACATGATCCGCATCTGGGGCGGCGGAATCTATGAAGATACGCCTTTCTTCGATGCCTGCGACCGCATGGGCATCATGGTCTGGCAGGATTTCATGTTCGGCTGTGAATTTCCGCCGCGGGATGAGGAGTACTGCAGAAGAGCGGCGGAGGAATCGGCCGTGATCGTCCGGAAGCTGCGCAACCACGCCTCGCTTGCCGTCTGGTGCGGCGATAACGAGGACGATGAATGTCTGACGTGGAATCATGGAGACAGCACGATTATGCCCTCCGACAACCGGATTTCCAGAGAGGTCCTGCGGGAGTGCGTTCTGCGCTACGATCCGTACCGCGATTATGTGGAAAGCTCTCCCTATGTTTCGGACGCCAATTTACGCGACCGGCGAAGCGGACAAATAACGCATTTTCAGCCCGAGGCGCATCTCTATCCGCCGACGGTGCATTTTTCCGAGGCGCTGCGCGCATGCAGAAGCCGCTTCATCGGCGAAACCGGTCCGATCATCGTCAACAGCATGACGGATAACGAGCGAATCTTCGCTCTTGAGGAAAACCGCGCCCGCCGCCTCTGGAACGAGCCGCTTGATCCCGGTCTGCGCAATCTGTCAAGGCATCAGACGGACGACTACTTCGAGTCCTGGCGGCAGACAGGCCGCGAACTGTGCGAAGTCTGGTACGGCCGCGATTTTACGGCGGACGAGTGGAAGGACTACTGCCTTGCCATAGGCATCATCTGCGCGGATGTGTTTAAGGACGTAATCGAATACTGCCGGTGCAGCCGCTGGGATAAGACGGGTGTGATCTGGTGGTCGTTATATGACATGTGGCCGATGCTCTTTAACTATTCGGTCGTGGACGTGGACTTTAAGAAGAAGCTGCCGTATTACTGGATTCGCCAGTCGCAGCAGCCTTTCGCGCTGATGGCCGTGCGCAGGGAGGTTGGCGGGGAAGTTGCGCTGTATGCGGCGAATGATACGCTTTGCCGGAAAAAAGGAGAGTTTTTCGTAACCTCGGTCGATGCGCGGGGGACGGAAACACAGATTGCCTTCGGCGCGTATGATGAACCGGAAAATTCCGCCCGCCCCATTTTGCGTATGCCGGAGGAGGGGGATCCCGCGCTGTGGCTGATCGAGTGGACCGACGATGGCGAACGGCACTATAATCATTTTGTGACAGGCAGCAAACACTGCGATTTTGAAATCTGGCGCGGTTGGGCGAAACGGCTGAATACGCTCTACAACGCGGATTAGGCGCCGCGGATTCCGGAAACCGGTCTGTGCGCCAATGCCGAAGATTCCGGGAACGTCTGCGCTAATGCCGAAGATTCCGGGAACGTCTGTGCCAATGCCATGGATTCCGGAAACCGGTCTGCGCCTAAGCAGAAAGGAGAATTTATCGATGCGAG
>CAYUPA010000267.1:0-2734 GCA_964446565.1 uncultured Lachnospiraceae bacterium | reverse complement strand
TCTTTACGCGGGAGATCACAGTGTCTCTTCTTACGGAATACTATCTTGGAAGCCGCGACAGGAACCGGAGCCTGTCCGAGATCAGCGCCGGGCTTGAAAAGCAGAATCTGCCGGATACCGTAAAATATCATCTGCTCGACTTCTATATTCATCCGGAGTGCTACATCGAACGGCTTTCGCAGGAACTTAAAAAACGCTACCGTCTGATCGACCGGCATCATGAGGAGAACGCGTCCGTCATTGAAGCGATGCAAAAGGAAATCAGCGAGGAGACCTTCGACGATCTTGACGGCAGAGTGTGGAACATTCATACCGCTCCGGCAAAACGCGGCTACACGATCTGTCTCGTTTCCGATTATCTGCTGGACCGCCGGAAAGTCGGGCAGGACGTCTACTATTCGATGGGAACGCACTGGAAAGAGAGAATGTACGCCGAAATACAGAGGGACCCGGTCGACATTCTGCTGTTCGGGAAGATCATCTCGGAGCCGAACCGGATGAAGCTGATACGCTACCTTCTTCGGTACGGGGAGATTACGGTCGCGGAGGCGGTCGAATATCTTAAAACGTCGCTTACGACGACCAACTATCATCTGACGATGATGCACGGCGCGAAAATGCTGCAGGCCCGCAGCGAAGGCCGGAAGACGGTGTATTCTCTGCGGAAGGATTATTTTGAAATCGCGATCGGCATACTGCGCGAGCTTGCCGATCAGATATAAGGCGTAAAACGGAGGAACGCCATGCGGGACGGATTTATCAAGGTCGCCGCCGCGACGCCCGAAATACGGACGGCGGACCCGGCCTATAATGAGAAACAGATCGAACGGCAGATCGTCCGCGCGGCGGACGAAAAGGCGGCGCTTCTCGTCCTGCCGGAGCTTGTGCTGACGGGCTATACCTGCGGCGATCTGTTCCTGCAGGAAACGCTGCTGAACGGCGCGGAGGCGGCGCTCGGGACCCTCATGGAATTCAGCCGTTCCTTTTCCATGGTCCTCTGCCTCGGCCTTCCGGTTCTGTACGGGAACAGGCTCTATAACTGCGCGGCGGTGATTCAGAGCGGGCGCCTTCTGGGCGTCGTTCCGAAGAGCTGCATTCCCAGCTACAGCGAATTTTATGAGGGCCGCCATTTTAGCGCGGCGCCGGAAGCAAACGGCAGAGTCCGCCTCGCGGGAGAGACTGTTCCCTTCGGGCCGCGCCTGCTCTTTGCCTGTGAAACCGTGCCGGATTGGGTTTTCGGCGTTGAAATCTGCGAGGACCTGTGGACGCCTCTGCCGGTTTCAGGCTTCCACGCGGTGGCCGGCGCCACGATGATCGTCAACTGTTCCGCGAGCGACGAGCTGACCGGCAAGGCCGCGTACCGCAGACAGCTTGTCGCCCAGCAGTCGGCCAGACTTTGCGCCGGCTATATCTACTGCGACGCGGGGGACGGCGAATCGACGACGGACCTTGTTTTCGCGGGGCACAACCTGATCGCGGAAAACGGGACGATTCTTGCGGAAAGCCCGCTGTTTCAGAACGGAATGACGGTTTCGGAGATCGACGTCAAGCGCATGGCCTTTGAAAAGCGCCGCATGAACACCTATCCGAAGGCGCGGGAGGACGGCTATGAAATCGTGCCTTTTGCGGCGGAGCCTGCCGCAACGGAACTGACCCGGTTCATCGATCCGCATCCGTTCGTGCCTTCGTCCGACGAGGCCCGCAGACAGCGGTGCGAAAACATTCTGCTGATGCAGACAAACGGCCTTAAAAAGCGCGTAAGCCATACGAACTGCAAGGCGCTGATGGTGGGCATTTCCGGAGGGCTTGATTCCTGTCTGGCGCTGCTGATCGCGGCGCGCGCGATGGATCAGCTGGGGCGCAGCCGCGGACAGGTCCACGCGATTACGATGCCCTGCTTCGGCACGACCGCAAGGACCCGGGGCAACGCGGAGCGCCTTTCCGAAAGGCTCGGCGTGACTTTGGAATGTATTGAGATTACGGAAGCGGTGAAACGGCATTTTGAGGACATCGGGCAGGACCCCTCCTGTCATGACGCCGCCTATGAGAACGCGCAGGCCCGCGAGCGGACGAAGGTCCTGATGGACCGCGCGAATCAGGAGGGCGGTCTTGTCGTCGGAACCGGCGATCTGTCGGAGCTTGCGCTCGGCTGGACCACCTACAACGGCGATCACATGTCCATGTACGGCGTCAACGCCTCGATTCCCAAAACGCTGGTCCGCCATCTCGTCCGCTTTGAGGCGGACCGCGCGGAGGACCCGGAGTTAAAGGCGGTCCTTCTCGATATTCTCGCGACGCCGGTCAGCCCCGAGCTTCTGCCGGCCCGGGACGGGGAAATCGCGCAAAAGACGGAGGATATCGTCGGCCCTTACGAACTGCATGATTTTTTCCTGTATTACGTCGTGCGCTGGGCGATGCCGCCGAAAAAAATCTTCCGTCTGGCCGTGCGGGCGTTTTGCGGCGTCTATGAGCCGGCTGTCATCCTAAAGTGGATGAAAATCTTCTACCAGCGATTTTTTTCACAGCAGTTCAAGCGTTCCTGTCTGCCGGACGGCCCACGTGTAGGCAGCGTGGCAGTGTCTCCCAGAGGAGACCTGCGCATGCCCAGTGATGCCAGCTTCCGGTTGTGGATGGATCAGCTCGAACAGATTGATCCGGATGGGCTTCATAATTAGGCAACGACTTTGGGTTGTGAGTGGATGAAAAACTTATAAGATTAAAAACTTATAAAAAT
>CAYUPA010000266.1:2305-2763 GCA_964446565.1 uncultured Lachnospiraceae bacterium | reverse complement strand
GAACGGAAAGAATACGGCGATTTTCTTCGGTCTCTCCGGCACCGGAAAGACCACGCTGTCCACCGATCCGAAGCGTCTTTTGATCGGCGATGACGAGCACGGCTGGGACGATAACGGCATCTTCAACTTTGAAGGCGGCTGCTATGCCAAGGTCATCAATCTGGATAAGGATTCCGAACCGGATATCTACAACGCGATCAAACGCAACGCGCTGCTCGAAAATGTCACGGTGGACGAAAACGGAAAGATTGATTTCAACGACAAGAGCGTTACCGAAAATACCCGGGTCTCCTATCCGATTACGCATATTGAAAAGATCGTGCGGCCGGTTTCCACGGCGCCCGCCGCGGAGAACGTCATCTTCCTGTCGGCGGATGCCTTCGGCGTGCTGCCTCCGGTTTCGATCCTGACCCCGGAGCAGACGCAGTACTATTTCCTCTCCGGCTTCACCGCGAAGC
>CAYUPA010000266.1:1656-2295 GCA_964446565.1 uncultured Lachnospiraceae bacterium | reverse complement strand
CCGACCTTCTCCGCCTGCTTCGGCCAGGCGTTTCTCGAACTGCATCCGACGATTTACGCGGAAGAGCTTGTGAAGCGGATGCAGATGAGCGGCGCGAGGGCCTACCTTGTAAATACCGGATGGAACGGCACCGGCAAGAGAATCTCCATCAAGGATACCCGCGGCATCATCGACGCGATCTTAAACGGCGACGTTCTGAAGGTGCCCACGAAGACTATTCCCTACTTCAATCTTGCGGTTCCGACCGAACTTCCGGGCGTCGACACCCATATCCTTGATCCGCGCAACACCTATGCGCAGCCTTCCGAATGGGATGAAAAGGCAAGGGATCTGGCGCAGCGGTTCATCAGGAACTTTGCAAAGTACGAAGGAAATCCGGCCGGCAAGGCTCTCGTTTCCGCCGGACCCCGGCTGTAATCTGCAGGCGCCGACAGCATTGAATGCGAAAATCTTTGGAATTTTAAGCGGGAGGTCGTATACCCATGATCAAGGTGACGATTTTTAACGAGTATTATCATGAGCGGACCGAGGAAAGCGTAAAGGCTGTGTATCCGAACGGAATGCACAGCGTGATCGCGGATTTTCTGCGAAGCGATGAAATTTCCGTGCGCTGTGTCACGCTGCTGGATGAAGAGTGCG
>CAYUPA010000266.1:0-1646 GCA_964446565.1 uncultured Lachnospiraceae bacterium | reverse complement strand
ACGTACTGATCTGGTGGGGCCATGCGAAACATGAGGCCGTTCCGGATGAGGTCGCGGTCCGCGTCCGCAATGAAGTGCAAAAAGGGATGGGCATGATTTTCCTGCACTCCGGCCATCATTCCAAGCCGTTCCGGCTGCTGATGGGAACATCCTGCAATCTGAGCTGGCGCGAAAACGGCGATCTGGAGCGCATCTGGACCGTGAGCCCTTCTCATCCGATCGCGCAGGGCGTCGGCCGGTATTTTGAAATTCCGCATGATGAAACCTACGCGGAGCCATTCAGCATTCCGGAGCCGGATCAGGTTATCTTCATCGGCTGGTACGAGGGCGGCGAGGTGTTCCGCTCCGGCTGCACCTTCCATCGTGAAAACGGGAAGATCTTCTATTTCCAGCCCGGTCATGAATCGTTCCCTGTTTTCTATGACAAAAATGTGCAGACCGTGATCCGCAACGCGGTATACTGGGCCAAACCGACCTATCGTGTCGATGAGCTTGTCGGTCCGCACATCAGGAAGATCGGCGAGGATTAAAAAGCGATTCGCGGGGAACCGCCTTCATAAGGAAAAGGCCGGTTCCGCCCGCGAATCGTTTTTTTATTTTTTATATTGAAAGGGTCATTTCGAGGCGGTCTCCCCCTTTCAGCGGACTTTTTCACCGCATTCCGGTCGCGGCGGTCTCCCCCTTTCAGCAGACCTTTTCACCGCATTCCGGGCAGAATTTCTGACCTGGCGCAAGCGCATGGCCGCAATGGGAACAGAACTTCGGCGTCCCGCCCGGCCCGCGGGCGCCGGAAGACGCCTCCGCGAGCCGCTCCCGTGTTTCTTTCGGGTAACTGAAGCTTGCGATCGTAAAATCCGTCACGCTCATGCCGAGCCGCATCAGCTCCATATCGAGGTCCTGCTGAATGCCCTTTGCGATGTCGCGGCTGCTTAACTGCAAATTGAACAGATCCCTGCCCTCCCGGACAATCCACTGCATCAGAAGCTGATCCAGCATACCGATCACCCGGTCCGCAACTTCCCCGATGCGGTACACGTCCCTCACGCCCGCGATCTTGTCGATCAGCGCGACATAATCCGACACTTTCACGGAAAATGTGCCGAAACCGCGAATCGGAAGGCCGCCTGGCAGGGAGGGACAGGGAATCACGACCGCGCTTTTCGTCCCCCACTTTAAGGTAAATTCCTTTGTGTTGACAAACAGTATCTCCGCTCGAAGGCCCGAGGCAAAGCCGAATTTGAATCCCTTCAGCGAACTTAAAAAAGGGAGAATGTCCGAACGGATTTCATAGTTCCCTTCCTCTGTGAAAATGCCCTCGATCCGTCCGTTGTAGAGAAATACGGCGTCCTGCCCCGGCCGGATGATAAGACGGCTGTCCTTCTTGATTTCGTCGTCATGCCACTTCCAGAAAATAACGGTATCGTCCTGCTCGTGCCACTCTACGACATTTGCAAACTGTCTGCCAAAAAGTCCCATTGTCCGTTACTTCCCGAGCTTCGCCTTGAGCGAGGCAAGTTCGTCCTCGACTTTAGCGGCCGGCTCATCGTATTTATTTTTCAGCTCCTCGATTGAATCTTTGGAAGAAGACAGTTCCGCCATCGCGTTCGCGGTATCGAGCATCCGGTCGGCCTACTCCTCCATCCGGT
>CAYUPA010000265.1:0-2771 GCA_964446565.1 uncultured Lachnospiraceae bacterium | reverse complement strand
GTGCATCCATTGATCTTGTTTACCATCAGCCCCGTCATTCTGACAGGGAGCAGATCCCAGAAACTGTCCACAAACAGAAGAAGTCCCTCAAATACGGATTTTCGCGTGGCAAAACAGGTAAACAGCCACGCGGCAGTATTCGCAATCAGGAGTTCCGGAAGAAAGGCGCGCAGTTTCTTTCCCAGAAACCGCAGGGTTTCCTTCCCTAAAGAGGTCCTGTTATCTGCGGCGGAAGCCGCTTTTTCAACCGAGGACATCATCAGATATCCCGATACGATAAAGAAAAATTCCACAGCCAGGGAGCCGCCCAGAAAGATACATTTATCGTCTCCCACAAGATATCTTGAATGATGAAGCATGATAACGACCGCAAAAACAAACCGCAGGAAATCGATTTCTCCGTTTCGTTGTCCGCTTCTGGCAACAGTCATTGTAAGTCCTTTCTTTTAAGACGGCATCTTCATTTTCGCCGCCGGCAGCGCAGTCAGGATCGGGGAAAACAACGCCGATTTCCTGTCCTTCTTCATCAGTAAATGGCAGGCTGTTTAACGGCTGCGGAAAATGCGGTCACATAATGTGCACGCGGTCGGCGTCGCGGCGACGCCTCCAAGCGCCGTTTCGCGCAGTTCATACGGAATACTGCGGCCGACACGGTACATCGCTTCGACCATCTCGTCGAACGGAATTAACGAGGGAATTCCGCTTAAGGCCATCTGCGCGCAGATGAGCGCGTTGGACGCGCCCGCGGCGTTCCGCTTCTGACAGGGCGCCTCGACAAGGCCCGCAATCGGGTCGCAGACGAGCCCCAGCATGTTGGCGATTCCATCCGCGGCCGCGCTTAAACATTCCTCCGGCGTTCCGTCCTCAAGTTCGACCGCGGCGGAAGCCGCCATGGCGGAGGCCGCGCCGATTTCCGCCTGACATCCGCCTTCCGCGCCAGCTACCGTCGCATTCCGCATGATGAGATAGCCTACCGCCCCGGCGTTAAAAAGAGCCATCGTCATTTTTTCGTCGGAAAACCCGTATTCCTGCTGCATCGCCAGAAAGACGCCGGGAATGACCCCGGCACTTCCGGCCGTAGGAGCCGCGACAATCAGGCCCATGGAGGCGTTAACCTCCAAAACGGCCATCGCATAGGCGGCCGCCCGGCTGATCAAACCGCCGCCGGACGTCGTATGCTCCTGTAACCAGTCCAGCATCTTTCTGGATTCGCCGCCGATCAGACCGCCAATCGAATGAAACCGTCCGGATATTCCTTCCGCGACGGCCTCCTTCATGATTTGATAGGATCGCCGCATCCGCTCCAGAACCGCCTCCCGCGGCGTTTCAAAATAGCTCTCCTCCCGCTTAAGCATGAGCGCGGAAATCGTACAGCCCTGCTGCTTACAGAGTTCCAGTACATCGGCCCCGCTTGTAAAATCCATCTGTACCTCCTCTTTTCCGAAAAATTCCTGTCCCGGACAGACCGGTGCGAGAATCGGGGGTGAACCGCCGCGAGAATCAAGGATGAGCCGCCTACAGCTGAATCAGCGTGACTTTGCGGATCAGCGGATGGCCTGCAACCGTGTTTAAGAGTTCCTTCGGGGCATCGCCGTCGATCTCCAGCACCGCATAGGAATCCTCGCCCTTCTGTTTCCGGTACATCCGAAGAAAGGCGATGTTGATATTCCAGTCGCTCATACATTTTGTCACATACGCCAGCGTGCCCGGTCTGTCCAGCATCTCTACAAGAAGCGAGCGGTAATTGCCGCTCAGACTGATCTCAATCCCGTTCAATCGGCGCAGAATAACCTCCCCGCCGCCGATCGATTCGCCGAGGATCGAGTATTCTTCTCCCCTCTCATCGGTTAAAAACATTTCGACCGTGTTGGGATGAACATCCCGGTTCGTCGTATTTGTCCGGAATGTATAGTCAAGACCCGCTTCCTTCGCATGGGAAAAAGCGTCCCGGATTCGTTTATCCTCCGTGCCGTACCCCAGAATTCCCGCGATCAGCGCCCGGTCTGTGCCGTGCCCGCGGTACGTTCTGGCGAAAGAGCCGTAAAGAATAAATTCCGCGCGGACGATCCGGCAGCCGACAATATGGCTCGCCATCAGGGCGATCTTAAGCGCTCCCGCGGTATGAGAGCTGGACGGGCCGATCATGTTCGGACCGATCACATCAAATACGCTGATATCCCTCATTCTGTCACCTCTATGTATTCAGCAGATGCGTTACGGAATGTCTTACGAATGTCTTACGGAATGTTTTACGGAATGCATTACGGAATGCATTAGTCCATGAAGTTCTGCGTTGGAAGCAGATATTTTCTGAAAGTATACCATTTCAGCGATGTTTCTGCAAGATTTTTCATAGAGTACTGGAGTAAGAATCCGGGTATGTGCCCACGAAAGATAGTAAGAATCCGGGTATGTACCCGCGGAAGATACTAAAAACCTGCCCCGTTATTCATTTATGCTATAACATGTGTACAGGCTCCGGAAGCGGCGGACGTCCGGGCGAAGTATGAAGCCTCCGCCAGAAAACCGATATCACGGAAATTTGTGCCTGCATATTTTGACAAAAAACAGAAAACAGGGTGCAATTCAGAACAATAGTACCCATACAGTTACTTATAAGAAACCGCTGTGAATTATGCAGCGTTCCGATTTCATGCGAGATGGCATAAAAGCAGCAGGATGAAGGAGGAATCCATGCCATGGGTATTGATATGGATGAGGAGTTGTTTGCGCAGCTCACACGGGACTGCTGTCAGTCCGACAATCTGGAT
>CAYUPA010000264.1:0-2772 GCA_964446565.1 uncultured Lachnospiraceae bacterium | reverse complement strand
TCAGCCCGGTCTTATCGACGTAGTAATAGTCTTTTCTGCGAAGTTTCTCGAAGTTCTCAATCCCGATCGGGAGCCTCTTCTTTTTTAATAAATCCGTGGGCCGCTTTCCCATTTGTCACGCCCTCCTTCCTTACTTTTGAGCATGGAAACAACGCTTCGCAGGCCGGCAGCCGTTTTTCCCGTTTTCGAGTTTCATTGCGGATGGCGTACCTCTCCGACCTTTTCATCTGCGTTTATTTGCCGAGCGCGGCCCTGCAGGCTTTTTCGTTTATTTGCCGAGCGCGGCCCTGCAGGCTTTTTCGTTTATTTGCCGAGCGCAGCCCTGCAGGTCTTTTTATAGAATCCAATCCCGTATTTGAAGATTTTTCCGTATTGATCCCTGTGCAGACTGTCCGCGTAGCGTCGGTCTTCAATCTGCCGCAGCGCGTCCCGGGCGCCGTTTTCCGGATTTCCGTCATGCGCGTATTTCACTTCCATAACGGCCGCCATGCTTTTATCCCTTGTCCGAATGAGAATATCGCCGTATCCGTCCCCCGTCTCATAATTGCTGGTTACGTTCCAGTCGGCCTTATACTGCAGAAGGCCCAGCAGAAGCCCGTGGTAAAAGTTTTCTTTCTCGTTGCGCCGCGCGTCCGTGTCCCGGATGCTGATCACCCGCTGCAAATACTCGTTGACGGATTGTTCCACGCCCTTCGCGTCGCCTGTCTGGATCCTCTGGCACAGGATTCGCAGGGCGTCTCCGTCTTCCTTTGACTGCTCGAAGAAGAGTTCCAGAATCTGATCCTGGAAAATGCTCTGGATTTCCCTGTTCGGAATGGAAAGCTCATAGATGCCGCCCGTCGGTTTGGTTCGGGATGTCAGGTAGCCGGTCATGAACAGCAGGCTCCATACATTTTCAATCGAGGTGTACATTTCACGGTACGTCAGTTCCTGACGGATCTTCCTGCGGACGGTTCCGTCCTCCGCCAGTGTCTGCATTTCCTGCCGGGCGGACTCGGTGTCTATGCGTCTTACAAATTCCCGCACCGCGTCGTTCCCGCTGGAGTTCGCCCAGTAATTCTGCGGAAAGAGGTCCGGGTCGTTTCTTGCGTCAGAGCAGTAATTGATCACATCCCAGGGACAGTACACGTCGACATTCCCGAATCGATACCCGTCATACCATTCCTGCACGCGGTCATAGGCGGTTTCCATTTCATAACAGGCAAGAAGTTCTCTTACTTCCGTATCCGTAAAACCAAAGTACTCATCATAGGAGGTATCTGTGATCGACATGACCTTCAGATTATTCAGTCCTGTAAAAATGCTCTCCTTCGAGGCACGAAGACACCCGGTCAGCACGGCAAATTCAAGGCTGTCGTTTGATTTTAAGGCGGATCCGAGCAGGGCGCGAATCAGCGGGACCATCTGGTCATAAAAATTGTTCGTATGGGCTTTCGCCAACGGGACATCATACTCGTCAATCAGCAGGATAACCTTTTTGCCGAAGTGTTTTTCCAGAAGTTCGCAGAGCAGTTTCAGGCTGCCGGCGAGCGTGTTTGCGCTCATCGTATCGTCCAGAAGTTTTTCATAGCGCCTCCTGTCGTGGAGGCTCAGTTTTTCGCTGCTCAGGAGAAAATAAAACTGATTCGCTGTCTCTATAATAAGATCAACCGCCATCCGATATGCGATGTCAAAAGACTGCGCGTCGATTTCCTTTAAGGAAAGGAAGATCACGGGGTACTTCCCCATATATTTTTCGCAGAGTTCCGTCTCCTCTGCGATTTCCAGTCCGTCAAAGAGATGCTTATCCCCGTTCAGAGAAAAGAATTTCTCCAGCATGCTCATGTTTAAGGATTTGCCAAACCGGCGAGGGCGCGTGAAGAGGGTAACTTCTGCCTGATTATCCAGCAGTTCTCTGATCAGCCCGGTCTTATCGACGTAGTAATAGTCTTTTCTGCGAAGTTTCTCGAAGTTCTCAATCCCGATCGGGAGCCTCTTCTTTTTTAATAAATCCGTGGGCCGCTTTCCCATTTGTCACGCCCTCCTTCCTTACTTTTGAGCACGGAACAACGCTTCGCAGGCCGGCGGGGACAGAAGACCATGCCGGTTTACTTTCGTTTTGAAAAGGAAATTTCAAGAAGCGTCAGGATCGATTCGACAACCTCGCGTTCGCGTCCCGGCGGATCCATAGAGGACAGCTTGTCGAGCAGCAGCAGAAAATTTTCCTGATACTCGTCGGGATACCGCAGGACGGCGTCGCGCAGATTTTCCTTTCCGACGACGCGCATCAGCTTGCCAAGCGTGCCAAGCCGGCAGTCGCTTTTTCCGTTTTCGATCTGGCTCAGCTGTCTGGGCGTTATTTCGACCCTTTTGGCAAAATCGGCCTGACTGATTCCTTTATCCTTGCGAAATTTGCGGATATAATTGCCGAAGTAACTGAGAAATTCCTCCATAATCCTTTCCTTTCACATTTTCCCATTTATTTACAGTTTCATTATACAGAAACCCGATTCAAACCGTAACTGCCGTTTAAAATCATATATGCCTTAAAAAGGAAAATATGTAAAAGGAAGAACGATTTTATTTCAAAATACAAAGGTCAAAAGTCCGGATATGGGGCCGGATCATCCAAGCGTGAAGCGCGAAATACTCCGCCCGGTATCTTACCGTATCAACCTGTTAAAACTCCAAAACATCTGCCCAGCGCGACTTTACATGTCTTCTTATAGCATCCAATTCCGTACTTGAGAATGGTTTCCATCCCGTCATCCAGAAGTTCTTCCGCGTATCGTC
>CAYUPA010000263.1:0-2779 GCA_964446565.1 uncultured Lachnospiraceae bacterium | reverse complement strand
AGTGATCGCGTTTAGTCTGACCAGCAGTCTATCCCGGTCATGTATCTCGCAGTCATATGAACAACTCTTTGGAAAGGCAGGGGTTTGAGGCAGAGTATCAATCTTTAACCGTGCGACTTAGAAAAAAGCGGAACGCCTTCCCCGCATATCATCGAGACGCAAACATGAGCGCGGCTTTTTTCCGTTTTCAGCTCCCCGTGTTCGGCGGATCATGCATCACGTGGGGAAGCAAAGCTGTCAAGGGGATCATGGAATGCCGGAACCCGGCGCTTTTTCCGGGTGGGGATATGCCGCAAAACCCCTTGACAGCTGCAGAGTGAAGCGACTGATCCGTCAGATTCATGTCTTTTTTACGTTTTCTCCCTAAAGACACTCGTTTTCCTTCTGATTATATTGTATTATCTCTTTCCTGAAGACCGCAGAGCAACGTGCTGGTATTCCATTTTGGAATACAGAAATCTGGATTTCCCATACTTTTGAAAGCAGGGTAATCGCGCCTTGAGGAAGCCGACATGTACGAACTTCTGGACGTATACACCGCCCGCGCCGACCGGGCTTTTATTGACATTTTTACATTCCACCTCTATAATGCACTCATGCCTGTTCGCGGGCGGAGGCGTCGCTGTCGAATCTGCCCGCGAAGGCGGCTCACAGGAACGCACAGCCGAAAGCGCAGAACACGATGTCGAAGATGCCTTTCCGCTGTTGATTCGAAAGGAGATTCTCATGCGCTATGAATCCTATCAGTGTTTATGGAAACCGGAGGAAGACGTGACCCTCCGCCCCGGAGAATGCCTTCGTCTTACGCTCTCCGGCTCGCATCTTGCGGAAACGGACCGCCTGCTTGTCACCGGTGAAACCGCGCTGTTCTACCTGTGGAAGAACGAACCGGATTATCCGCAGCTCTACCGCAGGATTGACGACGCTCTTGATACCGAGAACGCACGCAAGAACGCCTACTGTCTGCACTATACCGGACGAAACGACGATTTTCCACGCCGCGCATGCGCCAAAATCCTCTGGAAACCCTCTCTGTCCTATCTGACCCTCTACGGATATACGGACGAATGGACCTTCGGCCTGTCCATGAAAGCCCGCAATTTGAAAATAAAAAAGGGCGGCTACCTTCGTTTTCGCGCGGAAGTCCGCTATAGGAAACCGGACGCCAATCCTCACGCGGCCTGGGGACCTTATGACGCCTGCGCGCTCCTTGATATTCCGGAAGGCACCTATGACTGGAGAAATCTTGAGACCGCTCTTACGATTCCCACGGAAGAAACGGCCAATGTTTTCATTGTGCTGGAAGGCCTGCATTTTGAAGGAGACGTCTGGTTTGAGGAGCCGTCGTTAACTTCCTCCAACGGGTACAACATTCTGAGCGATTTTTCCAACTGGACCGAAGACCGGCCCCGCTTCAACTGGCTCGGTCAGAACCTCTCCCGCAAGGAATGGCCGTCCTTCGATGTCACCATCAACGGAACGACGGTCTTCTCCGGCGAAATCTTCGAGCGCTGTCACCGCTTCTCGGAGTGGGAGTTTGATTTTCCAGCCGGCAGCCTGCACGATGGAGAGAATACGGTCACGTTTACGCTGACATCCGACTACCGCGAGCCGCTCCCCTATCATCTGCACGAGATCGGCGCCATCGCCCATTCTCACGCTTCGGTGCAGCTGATCGCCGTTCCGGAAAACGTAACGGCGGGCGAAGAGTTTCCCATCCTGATTCGGACAGCGGAGCCGAAGACGGCGGTATCGTTCTCCTCCGACCGACTTGCAATCCAGTCTCCTTTATTTCTTAAGGACGCCGGCCTGCACGTTCTGCGCCTTCTGGCTCCGGAACCGGGCACGCACCTTTCGTTTCGCCTGAACGGGACCGAAGCCGCCGTCCGCCGCTCTGTCCGGCGCGGCAGAGACCGGGTTCTCACAGGAACCGGCGACATGATCTATATTGATCAGAAAAAATCAGATGCAGAAGAATTCCTGAGCTGGTATCTCTCTTCCGGCATCGGGAACCTGCTGACAATCCGACCGACGTACCGCTGGAGCGGGGGCCGCGCCGTAAAGACAGAAGTTTGGGAAGAAGTCGTTTCGATTCTGAACGGCATGGAAGTTCGCTACGCTCACATGGTCGATGGCCGTGAGCTTCCGGGCTGCAACGCCAACCCGTCCCGCGCGCTGCTTGAGGGGAAGTATTTTCTCGGACGCCAGCTGCATGAACGCGACGGCGCCCATGTTTACTGGGGATACAGGGAATTTACCGGAAAGCCGAACGAAGAACTGTATTACGATATGATGATCCGGATGCTTCTGGAATACCCGGAAGAAACCAATCCTTTTATTTGTCCTGAAAATATCATCTTCCTCAGCCGCGAAAAAGCGCACGGACCGAATCTGTCGCCAGGAGAGCATCTGGCCCTGTACCGCGATCTCTCGCTTCCGGCAGACATGAAGGCGGCTTCCGATCATTTCGTTGCGCAGCTGGCCCGGACCCGGTACGGCGCGGCCCGTCACACCGGTCCGTCCTCGCTGTTCAAATATTTCTACCAGGCAGGCTATTCCTGGATCGGCTCCGAACTGATGTACGGCCCGATGGAACCCGTAATCGCCGCCCAGCGCGGCGCGGCCGCCGCGTACGGATCGCCGGATCTCGGCGGACACCTGGCGGTCCAGTGGTCTACCTCGCCGCACGACGTAGACGTGCGCTACCGCCGCTACCGGCTGGCATTATATGTTTCCTACATGCAGGGCCTGACGGAGATCAATACGGAGGAAGGTCTGT
>CAYUPA010000262.1:272-2780 GCA_964446565.1 uncultured Lachnospiraceae bacterium | reverse complement strand
CGCAATATGCGCCGTGATGTGCGGCGCGGTATGCAAATCCTCCGCCCTGTTTATTCGATTGTCCAGACCGTGCCCTCGCGGGTATCGCGAAGGCGGATTCCCTGCTGCAGAAGCTCGTCGCGGATCGCGTCCGCCTCGGCGTAATTCTTAGCTTTTTTCGCGGCCGCGCGGGCCTCGATGCGGTCTTCGATATACGCGGCGAGCGCCGCGTCCGCCTCGGGTTCTTCCGGTTCGTCCGCCTTCTTAAGAAGGTTCAGTGAGAGCACGCGGTCAAAATCCTCAATCAGACCGCGCTTCGTCGCGCCGTTCAGATCGGCCTTCAGCACGTCGTACAAAACGGTGAGGGCCATCGACGTGTTGATATCGTCGCGCAGCGCATCGGCAAAGGCCCGTCGGTAGGGAGCGGAGGCGGCGCTGTCTATCCCGCCGTCCGGGCCGATTAGGCGGATGCGGCGGATCAGCCGTTCATAGGCGGTTTTGGCGTTATCGAGAATCGGAAAGCTGAACATGAGCGGCTTCCGGTAATGCGACTGCAGACAGAAAAAGCGGTAGACCATGGGATCGTACCCCTTGCTCTCAAGCAGCGAAACCGTCAGGAACTCCCCCTTCGACTTGCTCATCTTGCCGGTTTCATCGTTCAGATGCAGCACATGGAACCAATAACGGCACCATGGATGTCCGAGATACGCTTCGCTCTGCGCAATTTCATTGGTATGATGCGGAAACGCGTTGTCGATGCCGCCGCAGTGAATATCGAGGTGTTCGCCAAGATACTTGATGCTGATCGCCGAGCACTCGATATGCCAGCCGGGATACCCCGTCCCCCAGGGGCTGTCCCATTTCAAGGCCTGATCCTCAAATTTGGATTTCGTAAACCAGAGTACAAAATCGCATTTGTTTCTCTTATTGCCGTCCTCCTCGACCCCTTCCCGCACGCCCACGGAAAGGTCTTCCTGATTCTGGTTCGTCAAAACATAATACTGATCGAGTCTGGACGTGTCAAAATACACGTTGCCGCCGGCAAAATACGCGTAGCCCTTTTCGATCAGGACGGAAATCATTTTGATAAAATCATCGACGCAGGACGTGGCCGGCACGACCGTATCCGGTCTGCGGATGTTCAGCTTCGCGCAGTCCGCAAAAAAAGCGTCCGTATACTGCCGCGCAATCTCCATGACCGTTTTGTGTTCGCGCCGCGCCCCCTTCAGCATCTTATCCTCGCCGGTATCGGCATCGCTCGAGAGGTGTCCGACGTCGGTAATATTCATCACGCGGTCGACCTCGTAGCCGAGACAGCGGAGCGATTTCTCCAGAACATCTTCCATAATATAGCTGCGCAGGTTCCCGATATGCGCGAAATGATAGACCGTCGGACCGCAGGTATACATGCGGACCCGGCCCGGCTCGAAGGGAACAAACGGCTCTACCCGGCCCGTCAGCGTGTTATAGATTCGTAATGTATCGTCCATTTTCAAAGCTCCTTCAATCCAGAAATCCTGCTCCGATTATAGCAAAAGTCGGGGGTCCGCGCAAGCAATGTTTCCCTTGACAATCTTCTTTTTTCCCGGTATGCTTGAAGAAACAAATTATGGAGGTGTTTCTATGCAGTATCTTGAGGAAGCGAATTATGAGAACGTCATGCGGGAAACCGCAGAGCCTTTCCTCGCTTCGGTCCGAAAGAGCGGATACGACGAGCGGGTTGACGGCCAGCCGCTCTACTATGAAGCCTACAAAGCCGAAGAAGCAAAGGGCGTCATCGTCATCTGCCACGGATTCACAGAATCCACGGCAAAATACGCGGAAAGCATTTATTATATGCTTCAAAAGGGATATGACGTCTGGATCTATGACCAGCGCGGACACGGGCGGTCCTACCGGCATACCGAAGACAATCGGATCGTGCATATCGAGCACTTTGAGGATTATACTCTGGACCTGAAACATTTCGTTACGAACCGCGTCAAACCGGCTTCCGGAGACCTGCCGCTGTATCTGTACTGTCACTCCATGGGCGGATGCGTCGGCGCCCTGGTCATTGAGGAAGAGCCGTTTCTGTTCCGAAAAGCCGTCCTCTCCTCGCCGATGCTGCGCATCAATTTCGGGCAGATGCCGACGCCTGTTATCCGGATCGGCGCCACAGTGCAGCTATGGACAAAAGGCGGGGACCAGCCCGGCCGGCCGGTTGAAGACTACGCGGAGAAACCGGATTTCGAACACAGCTGCGATTCCAGTGAATGCCGCTATTTGTATTATCATCAGAAGCGGCTTGCGGAGCCCCTGTACCAGACGACGACGCCGTCCATCAAATGGGGTCTTGAATCGGACCGCGCGACGCGTCGCGCGACCTCCCGATATCAGTGCAGCCGTATTCAGATTCCCGTGCTTCTGTTTTCGGCGGAACTTGACGACGTCGTTAAAAACGAGGCGCACGATCTTTTTGCCGAACGGACGGCGCAGTGCGAGCATATTACCGTTCCCGGCGTTAAGCATGAAATCTATATGACCGAC
>CAYUPA010000262.1:0-262 GCA_964446565.1 uncultured Lachnospiraceae bacterium | reverse complement strand
GGGAAAAAATCTTCGCCTTCCTGAACTGAACCGTACTCCGCCGCCGCAAAACCGGCAAGAGAGGCTCCTTTTTCGCATCGCAATGCGAAAAAGGAGCCTCTCCGAATAACCGCGCTGTGCGCGGCGGCGCTATGCGGGCATCATGCCCACCACATTGCGCCGGCCTGTTCAAAGACAAGCGCTTCTTTCAGGAGCGCGATGGCTTTTTCCAACCCCTCTTTGACCGACATCATGCTGTCCTCGTGCTCGATGCTTAAAACGC
>CAYUPA010000261.1:0-2796 GCA_964446565.1 uncultured Lachnospiraceae bacterium | reverse complement strand
TACCGCGAGCGACATCATTCCGCCGCAGTATATCGCCCCGGAAGCAAGGATTGAGCGCAGCATCATCTGCGATGGCACGGAAGTATACGGACAGGTGATCAATTCAGTCATCGGCGCGGGCGTAACCATCGGAAAAGGCGCCGTGGTGAGGGATTCCATCATCATGAAGGGCACCGTGGTCGGCGAGGGGGCTGTGATCGAACGGGCGATTGTGGCTGAGAATGTGACGATTGGCGCGGGCGTGGTCATGGGCATCGGCGAGGACGTTCCAAATAAGTTCAAGCCGAATGTATATGCGGGCGGCCTAGTGACGGTCGGAGAGTGCAGCGCCATTCCCGCCAATGTAAGAATTGGCAAGAATACCGCGATTTCGGGCATCACGACGCCGGAGGAGTATCCGGGCGGAGTGCTGGAAAGCGGCGAATCGATTATCAAGGATGGTGGTGTGTCATGAGAGCGGTAGGTATCATTTTGGCGGGCGGCAACAATCAGAAGATGAAGGAGTTGTCGAACAGAAGGGCGATTGCGGCGATGCCTGTGGCGGGAAGCTACCGCAGCATTGATTTTGCCCTGAGCAATATGACGAATTCCGGCATCCAGAAGGTTGCCGTGCTGACGCAGTACAATTCCAGATCCCTAAACGAGCATCTGAGTTCTTCAAAGTGGTGGGATTTTGGAAGAAAACAGGGCGGTTTGTTCGTATTTACGCCCACCATCACCATCGGAAACAATTTCTGGTATCGCGGCACCGCGGATTCGATCGCCCAGAATCTGGACTTTTTCAAGCGCTGCCATGAGCCGTATGTCGTGATTGCTTCCGGCGATGGAATTTATAAGCTTGATTATAATCGAGTTTTGGAGTATCATATAGAAAAGAAGGCAGACATCACGGTCGTTTGCGCGAAGGTTCCGGACGGCGACGACATCAGCAGGTTCGGCGTTGTGAAAATGGACGACGACGGACGGATCGAAAGCTTTGAGGAAAAACCGATGGCCGCGTATGGGAGCGTGGTTTCCACGGGGGTTTACGTCATCCGCAGGCGGCAGCTGATCGAGATGATTGAAAAAGCGGCTTCGGAAGACCGTTTCGATTTTGTGAACGATATTCTGGTGCGCTATAAAAACGCGAAACGGATCTACGCGTACAAGATGGATGCGTACTGGGCGAATATCTCTACGGTAGACGCGTATTACAAGACAAACATGGACTTTTTGAAGCCGGATGTGCGGGATTATTTCTTCCGCCAGTATCCGGATATTTACTCAAAAATTGAGGATATGCCGCCCGCGAAATATAATCCGGGCGCGGAAGTTGCCAACAGCCTAGTATCCGCGGGATGCATCATCAACGGAAAAGTGGAAAATTCCGTGTTATTTAAAAAGGTATTTATCGGCGAGAACTGCGTCATCAAAAACGCAATTATTTTGAATGACGTCTATATCGGCGACAATACGTATATAGAGAATTGCATTGTGGAAAGTCACGATACGATCCGCGCAAATTCGCACCACGTAGGAGAAGGAAGCGTCAAGATTGTAGTGGAAACAAATGAAAGGTATGTCATGTGATGTTCGCAGAGGGCAGAGCCCGACCGACAAAAACTGACTGACATGCTAGCCTCTGCCCATAATATACATTTTATGAGGAAGGGGGACCGGCTATGAATATCACAGACGTTAGAGTCCGCAAGGTATCAAAGGAAAGTAAGATGAAAGCTGTGGTATCCATCACGATAGACGCGGAGTTTGTCGTGCATGATATCAAAGTGATCGAAGGCGAGAAGGGGTTGTTTATAGCAATGCCCAGCAGAAAGGCTACGGACGGAGAGTATCGCGATATAGCACATCCGCTTAACTCTGTAACTCGGGACAGAATTCAGAAACTCATTCTGGAAAAATACGACGAAGCCTCTCAAGCAGTGGACGATAGCAAGCTGTAAAAGAGAGTTTCCAGTATGGCCTGTTGCACAGCAACAGGCCTTTTCCAGTCTGAAAAAGCAGGAAGGGGGAATCTGATGAAACTCGTATCTTGGAATGTAAACGGCCTTCGGGCGTGTGCGCAAAAAGGGTTTGTAGATTTTTTTCAAGAGGCGGATGCCGATATTTTCTGCCTTCAGGAGACAAAACTGCAGGAAGGGCAGATGAATCTTGAATTGCCGGGGTATCATCAATATTGGAACTACGCCGAGAAAAAAGGATATTCCGGCACGGCGGTGTTTACCAAAAAAGAGCCGATTCATGTGGCATACGGGATCGGCATCGAGCAGCACGACCATGAGGGGCGCGTGATTACGTGTGAATTTGAGGAGTTTTACTTTGTGACGGTCTATACGCCGAACGCGCAGGAGGAGTTAAAGCGACTTTCCTACCGCATGGTCTGGGAGGACGATTTTCGGGCATACTTAAAAAGATTGGAGCAAACGAAGCCGGTGATTGTGGCGGGGGATATGAATGTGGCCCACAGGGAGATCGATCTGAAAAATCCGAAGACGAACCGCAAAAACGCGGGATTTACGGATGAGGAGCGCGGCAAATTTACGGAACTTTTAGACGCCGGATTTATTGATACCTACCGCTATTTTTATCCGGATCGGGAAGGAGCCTATTCTTGGTGGTCGTACCGGTTTCGGGCGCGGGAGAAAAACGCAGGGTGGCGCATCGATTATTTCTGCGTATCGGAAAGCTTGAAAGATCGGCTAAAGGACGCGGCCATCCTCGCAGACGTGACAGGATCAGACCACTGTCCGGTGCAGTTAGAACTCAAATAGGATCGTCAGGACTCAAAATAGGAGAAAA
>CAYUPA010000260.1:0-2804 GCA_964446565.1 uncultured Lachnospiraceae bacterium | reverse complement strand
GACAGATACATCACGCAGCGTTCAAAGCCCATACCGAAACCCGCGTGTCGGCAGGAGCCGAAACGGCGCAGATCCAGGTAAAAGTCATAATCCCCCTCGTTCATTTGCAGCTCTCGCATTCTGGTCTTTAAGCGTTCCAGATCATCTTCCCTCTGGCTGCCTCCGATGATTTCCCCGATGCCGGGAACCAGACAATCCATGGCGGCGACCGTCTTGCCGTCTTCATTCTGTTTCATATAAAATGCTTTGATTCCTTTGGGGTAATCCGTTACAAAAACCGGCCGGCCAAACGCCTGCTCGGTCAGGAAACGCTCGTGTTCCGTCTGCAGATCACAGCCCCAGGAAACTTTGTAGTCAAACACATCGTTGTGTTTTTCCAGAATCTGAATGGCTTCCGTATAGGTAATACGGCCAAAATCAGAGGTGAGCACATGGTTTAAGCGTTCGATCAGCCCCGGATCCACATTCCGGTTCAAAAATTCCATTTCCTCCGGCGCGTTATCCAGCACATAGCGGATAAGATACTTGAGCATGGATTCCGCCAGGGTCATATCATCCGTAAGATCCGCGAAAGCCATCTCCGGCTCGATCATCCAGAATTCCGCCGCGTGCCGGGTCGTATTGGAATTTTCCGCGCGGAAGGTCGGGCCGAAGGTATAGATATTGCGAAAGGCAGCCGCGTAGGTTTCGCCGTTCAGCTGGCCGCTTACGGTGAGGCTGGCCGGCTTTCCGAAAAAATCCTGGCCGTAGTCGATGGCGCCCTCTTCCGTAAGCGGCGGATTCGCAGGGTCCAGCGTGGTGACGCGGAACATTTCGCCGGCGCCTTCGCAGTCGCTCCCCGTGATGAGCGGCGTATGCACATAGACGAAACCGCGCTCCTGAAAAAAGGTGTGTATGGCGTAAGAAGCCAGCGAACGAACCCGGAATACGGCCTGAAAGGTGTTGGAGCGGGGCCGCAGATGCGCGATCGTTCGCAGATACTCGAAGGAATGGCGTTTTTTCTGCAGAGGATACGAGGCGGCGGAAGCCCCTTCCACAGAAATCGCAGAGGCCTGCAGTTCAAAAGGCTGCCTTGCCTCCGGCGTCAGGACCAGCGTGCCTGTCGCGAGGATCGCCGATCCCGCGGACAGCCTGCCGATCTCCTGAAAGTTGGGGATCCGCTCCGCTTCATAGATGATCTGCAGAGTGTTAAAGCAGGTGCCGTCATGCAGCACAATGAATCCGATCTGCCGGGAATCGCGGATGCTGCGGACCCAGCCGCTTACGGTTACTGTCTGTCCGGAAAAAGCCGCCGGGTTATTGAAAAGGTCTTTGATCAGCGTAAATTTCATACAACGACCTCTTCCGTCTTTCATCCTTTTGCAGAGGCCGCAGTTTCCGCAGCCTCTTTTTCAGCTGCCGCCGTCTTTGCAGTCTCTTTCTCAGTCGCTGGCGTCTTTGCAGTCTCTTTTTCAGCTGCCGCCGCTTCCGAACCCTCTTTTTCAGCCGCTGGCGCTTCCGACCCATTTTTCGCAGCCGCTGCCGTTTCGACGGCCGAAACGCAGTATTCGCGGAACCGCGCGCGCATTTCGTCCGTAAGATCGCAGTGCCCTCTTCCGGGGACGATATCGAGCGTTATATCGTGTCCCGCCTCCCGCATTGCGGTTACAAACCGAACGGAATGGACTTCCATGTTGACGGCCTGGTCCTGATCGCAGTGGAACAGATGATAGGGAATTTTCGGCAGGGTTTTCACCATGTGCAGAGGAGAGGCCGACTGCAGCGCCGTATTCAGGTCCCCCTCGTAATTCCAGAAAGCGCTGTAAAGGGTGCGGGGCAGATCGGGCCGTTCCTGATAATGGTACACCAGATCGCAGACCGGGCAGTTGGCGACGCAGGACACAGGCGTTCGTTTGGCGTAGCCCGCGTAGACAAGACACGCGAGACCGCCCATGCTGCCGCCGCTCGAAACGATCGGAACGGTGTCTTTAAGGCCGTATTTTGCAAAAAGGATGTCGAGAATTTCATCGGTGTAACCGACCTCCTGCCGGTTCATCCATGCCCAGGGATCGGTATAAGGCACGACATAGAGGATGTTTTTTCCGGCAAAATAGACGCCTTCTTCCGGATCGTCCGAAAACATCTGCGCCCCGCCGAGACCGAAAAAGGAAAGGACGACGCCCCGGATGGGTCCGCGGATGAGCCTGTCGTTCGAGTACGCGAACGAGCGAAGGGTTTCATAGGTGATTATTTTTTCCATGAGTCTGTTCTCCTTCTATAAAATATGTACTTTCGCGCCGCAAGCGGCGGAATGAAATCGCGGGGCCGTCACTTGACAGCGTTCATGTTTTTGTCTTTCAGGATGACGTCGTGCGCGCCGCCTTCGACGATGCTCGTCGAGGATACGAGCGTGATTTTCGCGTTTTTCTGCAGGTCCTCGATGCTGAGGCATCCGCAGTTGGACATCGTGTGCCGGACCTTGCTGAGAGAAAGGGTTACGTTATCTTTCAAGCTTCCCGCGTAGGGAACATAGGAGTCGACACCCTCCTCAAACGACATCGTTCCCTCGCCGCCAAGGTCGTAGCGCTGCCAGTTGCGGGCGCGGTTGGAGCCTTCGCCCCAGTATTCCTTAACATAATTGCCGTTAATGTTAAGTCGGTTTGTCGGGCTTTCGTCGAAACGGGCGAAATAGCGGCCGAGCATCAGAAAGTCCGCGCCCATGGCAAGAGCGAGGGTCATGTGGTAATCGTAGACGATACCGCCGTCGGAGCACAGGGGGATATAGACGCCGGTCTTTTTGAAATAATCGTCCCGGGCGGATGCCA
>CAYUPA010000259.1:0-2809 GCA_964446565.1 uncultured Lachnospiraceae bacterium | reverse complement strand
GCACCTCATCGAGAACCGCGAGAACGCCGAAGGCGAAGCCGCCAAAATCATGAGCCGCAAGCGCAAGGGCAGAATTATGATCATCTGCGAGAATCCCAAGCATAAGCAGCGTCAGGGATAAAAAACAGTCACATCGAAAACGATCATATCGAAAACGATCATATCGTTCGAAAACGTATTATTTTAACTGGGTTAAATAGGAATCGCCTTCGGGCGATGTCCTGGGGGCGGAAGAAGCGGCATGTAGCGTAAACGTTCCGGAAAATAGAAGCACAATATACTGAGGAGGTGCAGTGCATGGCACGTATAGCTGGCGTTGATTTACCCAACGAGAAGCGGGTTGAAATCGGTCTGACCTACATCTACGGCATCGGCCGTTCCAGTTCCGACCGCATCTTAAAAGAGGCGGGCGTCAATCCGGATACCCGGGTCAAGGATTTGACGGATGAGGAAGTCGCCAAAATCCGCGAGGTCATCGACGCGACCATGGTCGTTGAGGGCGACCTCAGAAGAGAGACGGCTCTCAACATCAAGAGACTGACGGAAATCGGCTGTTATCGCGGGATTCGCCACAGGAGAAGCCTTCCTGTCCGGGGGCAGAGGACGAAGACGAACGCGCGCACCCGCAAGGGCCCGGCGCGGACCATTGCGAACAAGAAGAAGTAATACGAGGCAGAACCTGTTTACGACAAGGATTGAGGAGGATTAAAAGTTGGCACCGAAGAAAACAGCGAAAAAGACTGTGCGCCGCCGCAGCCGCAAGAATATCGACAAGGGACAGGCGCATATTCAGTCGTCATTTAATAACACCATCGTGACTTTGACCGACACCGAGGGACACGCGATCTCATGGGCAAGCGCGGGCGGTCTGGGCTTCAGAGGCTCCCGGAAGAACACGCCGTACGCGGCGCAGATGGCGGCCGAGGCGGCCGCGAAAGCGGCGATGGAGCATGGACTTAAAACGGTGGAAGTCATGGTAAAAGGCCCCGGTGCCGGACGGGAGGCGGCGATTCGCGCGCTGCAGGCCGCCGGACTTGAAGTGACCATGATTTCCGACGTAACGCCCGTACCGCATAACGGATGCCGTCCGCCGAAGCGCAGAAGAGTATAATTTCAGGAGGTGAAAGGATACTATGGCAAGATACGATGGACCGGTTTGCAGAATGTGCCGGAGGGAAGGCGAAAAACTGTTTTTAAAGGGAGAGCGCTGCTACGACACAAAGAAGTGCTCCTTTGATCGCAGGTCCTACGCCCCCGGTCAGCATGGACAGGACCGCAAGAAGCAGTCCGAATACGGAACGCAGCTTCGGGAGAAGCAGAAAGCCAAGAGAATCTACGGCGTCCTTGAAACCCAGTTCCACAACTATTTTGAAAAAGCCGATCAGAAAAAGGGTATCACAGGTGAAAACCTTCTTCTCGAATTGGAGACCCGTCTTGACAACGTGATATACCGCGCGGGCTTCGGGCGGTCCCGCACCGAGGCGCGTCAGGTCGTCCGCCATAATCATATCGAGGTCAACGGCCGCAAGGTCAACATCCCTTCCTATCAGGTTAAAGCCGGCGACGTGGTCGCGCTGAAGGAGAAGTCCGCGGGAATGCAGCGGTTTAAGGATATCTTTGAGACCACCTCCTCAAGAACCGCTCCGGAATGGCTGAGCGCGGACTTTGACAAGGCCCGGATTACGGTTGTCGCACTGCCGACCCGGGAGCAGATCGACGTTCCGGTCAACGAAACGCTGATCGTCGAGCTGTACTCCAAATAATACGAAGCCGCATCAGGTGCTGCAATCGTTTTGGATGATAGAATTGAAGGAGGCTCCCCTGTGTTAGAATTTGAAAAACCAAGCATTGAAGTGATGGATATCAGTGAGGATGGCCGCTTTGGGAAATTCGTTGTAGAGCCTTTGGAGAGGGGATACGGGACGACGCTTGGAAACTCCCTGCGCAGAATCATGCTGTCTTCTCTGCCGGGCGTCGCGATCTCCAGCATTAAGATTGACGGGGTCCTGCATGAGTTTTCTACAATTCCGGGCGTGAAGGAAGATGTCCCGGAAATCGTCCTGAATCTGAAAAATCTGTCCATCAAGTGTCACAGCGAGGGAGACGAGCCCCATACCGCATATATTGAATATGAAGGCGAGGGCATCATTCATGCTTCGGATATCAAGGTCGATCAGGATATTGAAATTGTCAATCCGGACCTTGTGATCGCCACGGTGAGCGGCGGGCAGGACGCGCGGCTGTATATGGAGATTACGATTACGAAAGGCCGCGGCTATGTGGGCGCCGATAAGAACAAGACGCCGGATCAGCCGATCGGCGTGATTCAGGTCGATTCCCTGTATACGCCGGTACAGCGCGTGAATTTTACGGTGGAGAATACGCGCGTCGGTCAGATTACCGATTATGACAAGCTGACGCTCGAGGTCTGGACGAACGGGACCCTTCTGCCGGACGAGGCGGTCAGTTTGGCCGCGAAGATTCTAAACGACCATCTGGCGCTGTTCATCGACCTTTCCGACAATGCCAGAAATACCGAGGTCATGGTGGAGAAGGAAGAGGATCAGAAGGAAAAGGTTCTGGAAATGACCATCGAGGAACTCGATCTTTCCGTCCGGTCCTATAACTGCCTGAAGAGAGCCGGGATCAACAACGTCGACGATCTGACCAACAAGACCGAAGAAGAGATGATGAAAGTCCGCAATCTGGGGCGCAAGTCTCTGGATGAGGTTCTCGGCAAATTAAGCGAGCTTGGCCTGCAGCTCAAGCCGGCTGAAGAGTAACACCCTTTCCCAAAGGGAAATTTTCC
>CAYUPA010000258.1:0-2819 GCA_964446565.1 uncultured Lachnospiraceae bacterium | reverse complement strand
TATCACGGCCTTGAAAATCTTCCGGAGAAACGAGGATGCCTGTTCGTCGGAAACCATCAAAGCTATTTTGACATCCCCATTCTTCTTTCCGTCATGGAAGCCCCGACCGGATTCGTGGCGAAAGACAGTCTGCGCAAGATTCCAGGCCTTCACCTATGGCTGAAGATGATCGGCAGCGTCTACATCGACCGGTCTGATATCCGGCAGTCGATGCAGGCGATCCTCGAGGCCGGCGAAAAAATCAAGCGCGGTCTCAACATCGTGATTTTCCCGGAAGGAACGAGAAGCCGGAGCGACGAACACGGCGAATTCAAAAAAGGCAGCCTCAAGCCGGCTGCCATGGCGCAGGCGCCTGTCGTTCCGTTCTTCATCGACGGTTCGCACCGCCTGCTGGAAAGCAATAAAGGTCTTCACGTGCGCCCTGCCGAAGTGCACGTATATATCGGCAAGCCCATCCCGGTCGCCGATTTGAGCCGGGGGGAACAGAGAGCGCTTGCCGAATCCATCCAGGATATCATCCTGAACCTGAAAAACGTAATCGTCTAAGTTTCATAAGCCTGCATTTAAGGCTCTTTTGCCGGCGCTTCAGGCACTTTTGCCTGTGACGAAGGCTCTTTTGCCGGCGCTTCAAACTCTTTTGCCGGCGCCCGATTACCTTTTGGTCAGCCGCGCTCTTCAAACGCAACCGCGTTTCCGCTCTCCGCGGACGCAAACGCGGCTTCGATAACCCTGAGGACGCGGCGAATCTGCTCGTGCGTTACAAGCTGCGGTTCGATACCGTCGATCGCCTTTACAACATTCCGGTAAAAATCGTGAACGTCAGACTGAGGCCTTGGTATCGTATACTCATCGAGCGTTACGCTGTCGCGCGGCGCCATCGTCTTCGTGATGCCGGCCGCGGTCTGCACGGGAAGAACCTCTTTTTCATTCCAGTATTTGCACCGGGCGACCTGCGCTTCCTCCCGCCAGTCCCGAATCAGGGCCGTTCCCTTCTCCGCCTGCATGTAAAAACGCGGAAGCGGCAGGAAGTTGTAGGTCCCGACTTCAACGAGGGCGGTCGCGCCCGTCTCAAAAGTCATAAGGAGCTTAAAGCCGTCGTCGACTTCCTTGTTGGTGATATGTGTCGTCATACAGAAAACGCGCACGATTCGTTCCGGAAAAAGCTGCAGAATCTGATCGATCAGATGAACGCCCCAATCCAGAAGCATGCCGCCGCCATGCTTTTTCTCCCCGCGCCAGTCGCTCGGGATCCCGCGGGAGCCATGAATCCGTGATTCGATATTCAGAATCCGGCCGATTTCGCCGCTCTCCTGAATCTGCTTCATTGCGAGATAGTCCACATCCCATCTGCGGTTCTGGTGCACGGTAAAGAGCTTCCCGTTCCGTTTGGCGGCGTCGATCATTTCATTCAGCGCCGCAACGCTCATCGCAACCGGCTTCTCGCAGATTACATTCTTGCCCGCGTTCAGGCAGCGAATCGTGATCTCCTTGTGAACGTCGTTCGGCGTCGCAATCACCGCCAGTTCGGCGCGTTCGTCCGCAAGCACCGCGTTAAGACTCTCGTAGGCGTGGATGCCGCGGCTTTCGGCGAGCTCATTCCGGGACGGATTGATATCATAGACGCCCAGCAGCCTGACGACGTCGCTGTTCAAAATATGTTCCGCATGCCAGCTGCCCTGCCCTCCGTATCCGATTACGACTGTGTTTTTCATTTGATGTTCCTCCATTTGCTTACTTTCTATCTTCCGGCGCCTCCGCCCGACACGGGCGGCCCGCTACAGCAGGCGCGCGCCCTGATTCTCAATCTGCAGTTCCCTGACCCGCCATCCGGCAAGGCCCGCGGTATTGAGGGAAAATTCCATTTTGCCGGTAAAAAAGGGGTTCTCCTCATCGACAATCGCCATGATCGTCGGGCCGGCCCCGCTGATGTAGACCCCGTAGGCTCCGAGCGTATAGGCGATATCGAATACATCCTGCGCGTGCGGCATGAGGCCAAGACGATACGGCTGATGAAGCCTGTCATCCACAGCGGTGCGCAGATTCTCGTACTTTCCCGTGAGAAGCGAGGCGGAAAACAGCGCGGCCCGCGACAGATTGAAGACGGCGTCCCTGTACGTGACCTCCGTCGGGAGGCAGGCTCTGGCCTTTTCCGTCGGAAGCTCATAATCCGGGATAATCGCGACGAACTTGAGCTTCGTAAAAACCTCCTGCTTCACCCATTCCACCTTTTTTCCGTCAAAAACGGCCGTGACGATGCCTCCGAGCAGCGCGGGCGCGGTATTGTCCGGATGGCCCTCGATCTGCGCCGCCATATTGACCAGATCATCGTGCCCAAGCGGCTCCTTCAGCAGCGTATTCGCGCCGAGAAGCCCCGCGATGATGCAGGCGGAACTCGAACCCAGCCCCCTTGCCATCGGAATGTTATTGACCTGACGGAGTTTAAGACCCTTTAAGGGGCGGCCGCAGACATTGAAAAGGTCCTTGGCCGACACATAGATCAGATTGCTCTCGTCCGCAGGAATCGCCAGCCCGTCGTCGGAGGCGATATCGACGGTATCGCTCTCCTCCATGGAAACATAATTATAATAGGTAAGCGCCAGCCCCAAAGCGTCAAATCCGGCTCCGAGATTCGCGCTGGTGGCCGGGACCTGAATGCGTATCAATGGCTTATCCCTCTCTCCGTTTTCCCCTAAAGTATCATAATCTCCTCCCGTTGTCAATTCCGATCGCCGATTTTTCAAAAAACGATTAACCGAAGGTATTTGGTCAATTGTCAAAGTAAATGCAAATAAGTCAGAGTAAATGCAATGGGTTGCGTT
>CAYUPA010000257.1:0-2859 GCA_964446565.1 uncultured Lachnospiraceae bacterium | reverse complement strand
GGACGAGGCGGTAGCCCGGGCGCTTGCGAAAAAGCGGTTTGGTCCGGGAAGAATCCGCCTTGTCGCCGTCGGAAAGGCGGCGTGGCAGATGGCGGAAAAAGCCGCCTCCATTCTAAAAGGCAGATTGGACAGCGGCGTTGTGATCACAAAATACGGGCACTGCAGGGGCAGCCTTCCCGGCATCCAGTGCTTTGAGGCCGGCCATCCCGTGCCGGACGGAAATTCATTTCGGGCCACGCAGGCGGCATTGGACAGCGTGACGGGCCTTACCGCGGAGGATACGGTGCTGTTTCTGCTCTCCGGCGGAGGCAGCGCGCTTTTTGAAAAGCCCTTGATTCCGGAGGCGGAACTACAGGACATCACCGGCCAGCTTCTTGCCTGCGGAGCCGATATTGTGGAGATGAACACGATCCGCAAACGCCTCTCGGCCGTAAAGGGCGGCCGGTTCGCAAAAATCTGCGAACCGGCACGGGTGTACAGCATCATCCTCAGCGATATTCTGGGCGATCCTCTGGATATGATAGCCTCCGGACCCGCGTATCCCGACGCGAGCACAAGCCGGCAGGCGCTGCGAATCGCCGGAAAATACAATTTGCGGCTGAGCGAAAGAGCGTCTGAGCTTCTTACTGAAGAAACGCCTAAAGTTCTTACGAATGTGGAAACGGTTGTTACGGGAAGCGTTCGCGATCTTTGCAAAGCCGCCGTGACGGCCTGCCGACGCCTTGGCTACGAGACGGTGCTGCTCACCGACGCGCTTTCCTGTGAAGCGCGGGAGGCTGGTTCCTTTCTTGCCTCGATCGCACGAACCCATCAGGAAAGCCGTAAGAGCCTTGCTTTCATTGCGGGCGGTGAGACCGTTGTTCACCTGACCGGCAGGGGCAGGGGCGGGCGGAATCAGGAACTTGCGCTTTCAGCGGCCCGCGGCATCGACGGGCTCCCGAATACGGCGATTTTCAGCGTCGGCAGCGACGGAACGGACGGTCCGACCGACGCGGCGGGCGGCTATGTCGACGGGACAACCCGGGCGACGCTTGCGAAAGAGGAAATCGACATCGATCAGGTACTGCGGGAGAACGATGCCTATACGGCGCTTCAAAAATGCGGCGGTCTGCTTATGACGGGCGCGACCGGCACGAATGTGAATGACGTCGCGGCGGTCCTGATTCAGCGGACCTCTGCGGCGGACAGCTGATTTTGTTTCAGGTTACGCACTGTAAAACTGGAGGCATTTTGATGAAAAAAACAGAAGTCGTTGTGGATCAGCGCCGGAAAATCGGCACGCGCGATCCGATGATTTACGGACAGTTCTTAGAACATTTTCACAGACAGATTTACGGCGGCGTTTATGATCCCGAAAGCCCGCTGTCCGGGGAGGACGGCCTGCGGGAGGATGTGATACAGGCGCTCAAAAAGATTCAGGTTCCGGTCGTCCGCTGGCCCGGAGGCTGCTTCGTTTCCGCGTATCACTGGCAGGGAGGCGTCGGCAAAAAACGGGAACCCTACTATGATAAGGCGTGGTGCGTGGAAGAACCGAATACATTCGGAACGGACGAGTACATTCATTTTTGCCGGCGCATCGGCGCGGAACCGTATATCTGCACCAATGCGGGAACGGGCACTCCGGAAGAAATGAGCGACTGGCTGGAATACTGCAACCTGAACAGCGGCAGGTTTGCGAGAATGCGGGCGGAAAACGGTCATCCCGAACCCTATAACGTCAAATACTGGAGCATCGGCAATGAGAACTGGGGGCCGCACGAAATCGGAAGCAAATCAATCGAGGAATGGAGCCGTTTCGTGACGGAGGCCGCGAAGATGATGCGCCGCGTTGACGGAAGGGCGGAACTGTTTGCGGCCAGCGTCGCCGGCCTTGACTGGAATGTAAAACTGCTCCGGGAAGCGGGCCATGTGCTTAAGTGGGTGAGCATCCACGGCTACTGGGACAGCCTGTGCGAAAAAAACGAACCCGCGGACTACGAACAGTGCATGATTTACTCAACCCAGGTCGAAGAACCCATTCACAAGGTGAAACATATTTTAGGGGCGCTCGGCGTGGCCGATCAAATCCGCGTGGCCTACGACGAGTGGAACCTGCGCGGCTGGCACCATCCCGGCGTCATGAATTTCAGAAATCTTGATCCTGATCATGAGCACGCCGCAAAAATGCGCGACGGAAACGACTGCAACAGCATTTATACGATGGCGGACGCCGTTTTTTCCGCCGCGTTTCTCTCGGCCTGCCTGCGCAACTGCGATACCGTGGGAATGGCGAATTTCAGCCCGATCGTCAATACCCGCGGCGCCATCTTCACGCATAAGGACGGCATTGTCCTTCGTCCGACCTATCATGTATTCGATCTATATGTCAATCACCTGGGGGCGGATGTAATCGACAGCTACGTGCGGGGCGATAACAGCTTCCTTTGCAAAGGGAAGCCGATTCCGACGCTCGATATTGTCTCTACGCTGGACCAGGGCGGCCATCCCGCGATTGCTCTGCTGAACCGGCATCCCTCCGACGCGATTGCCGCCAATCTTGTGCTGCGGGAAGCCGCGCCGTCTGAGGGCACGCTTTACACGCTGAACGGACCCGGCAAGGACAGTTATAATGATATTTCCAATCCGAACGACGTGGCCATTACAAGCAGGCGTGTCGATCTGAAAACGCCGCTTGTGCTGGACGCGCACAGCGTCAATGTCCTGACCTGCGGAGAATGAGACTGCCGCCGAAGGAGGAAACGCTGCGGAAACGGAAAGGCTTCCCGCGGATGAGGATGGTCGTCGAAGGAAACGGAAAGCGGAAAGGGAAAGAAGAGAAAGCGGATTGCCCGGAAAAGTCCGGAATTTGTAATGCGCACA
>CAYUPA010000256.1:0-2882 GCA_964446565.1 uncultured Lachnospiraceae bacterium | reverse complement strand
CAATGGAATTCAAGATCATCGAAAAGACGCGAATCTGGTTTCTCATTCCGATCTGCATCATTGCCGTTGGTTTGCTGTTCTTCATCATCCGCGGCTTTAATCTGGATATCGATTTTGCCGGCGGCACGATGCTGCAGATTGACATCGGAAAGGATTTTAACGCCAGAGAGGATATCGAACCGCTCGTGCGCGAGATCACAGGCGACACCAATCCGCAGGTGCAGCGGGTCTCGGGGTCCGGCGGCGAAAATCAGGTTTCAATTAAGGTAAAGGAAATTTCGAACGAGAAGATTACCGAACTGTATGACGCAATCGCCGAAACCAACGCGAAACAGGTCGAGCAGGGCAGCATCAGTCAGACGATCAATTCAGAAATGCAGAGGACAGCGATCATTGCCGTTTCGGTCGCGGTCGTTCTGATGCTGATCTATATTACGATCCGCTTTCACGATGTCCGCTTCGGACTCAGTTCCATCATAGCGCTGCTGCATGACGTACTGATCGTTCTGTCCATGTATACGATCTTCCAGATTCCGGTCAACAACAATTTCATCGCGGCGATCCTGACCATCGTCGGCTATTCGATCAACGATACGATCGTCGTTTTCGACCGGATCCGCGAGAACCGGCGGTACTACCGGCCCGACCAGTACGGCGAACTGGCGAATGTCAGTATTTCCCAGACGCTGGACCGGTCGATCAATACCTCGGTGACGACAGTCATCATGGTCCTGCTCCTCTTCCTTCTGGGCGTCCAGTCCGTCCGCTGGTTTGCTTTCCCGCTGCTCATCGGCTTCATCGCCGGCACCTATTCCTCCATCTTTATCGCAAGCCCGGTCTGGGTCATGATGGAAAAGGTCACATTCGGCAAAAAAGGCGCGAAGAGCAAGGGCAAAAAGGCGGCGAAACGCGCGTAGATTCAAAATCGAAAAGAAAGCGCGCCTTTGCCGGGAGGGGCGCTTTCTTTTCGGCCGGCTTTTTGCAGGCGGTCCGCTTTTTGCGTTTCAGGCGGCGGCGCTCCGGGCTCAGCGAACGGATAGGATAGAAAATGAAAGAAAACTGGGTGCTTCGCAAACGGCCCTATAAGGGCATTCTGTCCCGGCTGCCGGTCAGCCCGGTTCTTGCCCGCGTAATCAGCAACCGTATTCCGGAAGAGGAAGCGGAGGAATATTATGAGCCGGGCGGTCCGCTCAACGATCCGTTTTTGATGCGGGACATGGAAAAGGCGGTGTCGCGCCTGCTGTATCATATTGAGCAAAACCATAACATTTTGATTTTGGGCGACTACGACGTGGACGGCGTAACGTCCTCAACCATTCTGTATCTTGCGCTTTCCGCTCTGGGCGCGCGGGTTTCCGTTCGTATTCCGGAACGGATGAAGGACGGATACGGGATTCGCGAGTATATGGTCGAGGAGGCCAGGGCGTCCGGCGTCCGGCTGATTGTGACCTGCGACAATGGAATCCGCGAGTTTCCCTCCATGGAAAGAGCGGAGGAGCTCGGCATTGAAGTCATTATAACCGACCATCATGAAATTACGAAGGACGCGGACGGAAAGGATGTGCTTCCCCGGGCCTCCTGTATTCTGAATCCCGCTCGGCAGGACTGCGGCTACCCTTTTAAGGGGCTTTGCGGAGCGGGCGTAGCCTATAAGCTCGCGCAGGCCGTCTGTCAGCGCGCGGAATGCCCGTTGGACCCTTCTCTGATCGGCTACGCGGCGCTCGGCACGGTCTGCGATGTGATGAAGCTCACAGGGGAGAACCGCCGCATCGTGTATCAGGGGCTGCGGGAGTGGAACGAGCGTCCCCCGGTGGGCATTAAGGCCCTGATGGACGAGGGGGGCATAGACAGTCTCGATGTCTATCAGTTTGGTTTTGTCATCGGTCCGATGCTGAATTCCGGCGGAAGGCTGGAAACGCAGGAAAAATACAGCGGCATCCTGCGGACACAGGATCCGGAGGAGGCCGCGGAACTCGCCAGGGCGCTGAAACAGCTGAATGCAGAGCGGCAGAAACTGACCGCGGACGGGGTTGCGGCGGCGGGCGAAATCGTTGAATCACAGCAGGATCAGGACATGATTAAGGTGATCTATCTGCCGGATGTTCATGAAAGCGTCGCCGGTCAGATCGCCGGAAAAATCAGGGAAAAATATCACAGGCCGGTCTTCGTTCTTACGGGCAGCGCCGGGGAGGTTAAGGGTTCAGGCCGATCGGTTCCCGGATATGACATGTTTGCCGAGATGCAGAAACAGGACGGACTTTTTCTTCGTTACGGAGGCCATCCCATGGCGGCCGGTCTCTCCATGAAGGAGGAGAACATCGGCAGGCTTCGGGAACAGCTTAACGCTGCGTGCCGCCTTACGGCGGAGGACTGCGTGCCAGAGGTGGTGATTGACGCTGCGCTTCCTCTTCCGCGGGCGGACCTTGCGCTTGCGCAGGAGCTTACAAAGCTGGAGCCGTACGGCAACGGCAACGAAAGGCCGCTGTTTGCGGAGAAAGGGCTGGAACTGCGGCGGGTCAGGCTTATGGGGAAAAACCGCAGCGCGGCGCGGCTTACATTTCTCGATCAAAACGAGATTTGCGAAGCCGTGACCTTCCGCGTGGAAACGCTGGAGGAGGTCGTCACAGAGCGCTATGGAGCGGGAATATGGCAGCGTCTTGCCGCCGGCGAAGAGTTCCATGAGAGCCTCTATCTGGATGTGTGCTATAATTTGAATGTCAATGAATTTCGAGGCGTGCGGAGCGCGCAGCGGACGATTTGCAATTTTCGCTGACGTGGCCGTAGGCGGCCGCCTCCGCAGCCGTCATGACAGACGGGATGCAACCGCCGCGGCAGACAGACGGAATGCAACTGCCGCGGCAGACAGACCGCAGCGGCGAAAG
>CAYUPA010000255.1:0-2882 GCA_964446565.1 uncultured Lachnospiraceae bacterium | reverse complement strand
CTTTCAGAGTAAACCGCCATGCTTGTGAGACTTACTTTTCAGTCAGCGTTTTGTACCCAAACGGCTTCGTTGCAGATTAGCATTTTTACTTGACTTCACAGAGCGGAATACGGCCGAACCGGTCAGGCCGTTGAGGAGACCATCCGGATATGCAAAGATAAGGATTTATTAGCGCAGTATCTAACGGAGCATGAAAGCAAGGTGCGAACGGTTATGATCACATTATTTGATGAAAAACAGATCATAAGAGCCTACACGCACGAAAAGATAGCGGAAGGCAGAACGGAAGGACGCGCCATGGATGTGACGCTTCTTCTTCAGGCCGGCATTGCCCAGGAACTGATCGCGTCTTCTCTGAACATGACGCTCGAGGAGGTTAACGCGCTGAAGCGATGACTCTTTTCTATTTTTTCCCTTTTCAATTTGAAGGGGAGATGATATGATAACAGCACGTCGCACAAGATGTGGTACTTTATTTTTGAGGAAGATCCATATCTGGTGTCGCAAAGAACCGCGCGTTTCAGCGCGAACAAGGAAACGCAAAGAGAAAACAGAGGGGAACAGAGCCGTGAATCCGGAAAGTGGTAAGACGTATGTCATTAAAAGAAGCGGGGAGGAAGTCGACTTCGACATCACCAAAATTCTCAACGCGATCAAAAAAGCGAACGACGAAGTCAGCAATATCCATAAAATGAATGAGTATCAGATCCGTGCCGTCGCAGACAACGTGGCCGCACAGATCAAGGCCAGCCCGCACGCGGTGAATGTCGAGGCGATTCAGGATATGGTGGAGACCGGCATTATGGAAATGCGCGGTTACGAAGTGGCGCAGAAATATGTCCGTTACCGTTACAGACGCAGCCTCGCGCGAAAGAGCAATACCACCGACGACGGGATTCTCGCGCTTATCGACCGCGTCAACGAAGAGGTCAAACAGGAAAATTCCAACAAGGATCCCGTTATCAATTCGACACAGCGTGATTATATGGCGGGCGAAGTCAGCAAGGATCTGACGAAGCGTATTCTTCTTCCGGAGGATATCGTAAGAGCGCACGAGGAAGGAATTATTCATTTCCATGACAGTGATTATTTCGCGCAGCGGGAGCACAACTGTGATCTTGTCAATCTTGAGGACATGCTGCAAAACGGCACCGTGATCAGCGAGACCATGATCGAGCGTCCCCACAGCTTTTTCACGGCATGCAACATCACCACGCAGATTATCGCGCAGGTGGCGTCCAACCAGTACGGCGGCCAGAGTTTCACGCTTTCCCATATCGCGCCGTTTGTGGATGTCAGCCGTCAGAAGATCCGGAAATCGGTCATCGAGGAACGGAAGATGTGCGGCGAGCCGCTGGACGATGAGATCATCGACAGAATTACCGAAAGCCGCCTTCACGAGGAAATCAAGAGCGGCATCCAGACGATTCAGTATCAGCTGATTACGCTCATGACCTGCAACGGGCAGGCGCCGTTTGTCACGATGTTCATGTATCTGGACGAAGTGCCGGAGGGACGGACGCGGGACGACCTCGCGATGATCATCCGGGAAACGCTTATTCAGCGGATGCAGGGCGTGAAAAACGAAAAAGGCGTCTGGATTACGCCCGCGTTTCCAAAGCTCATCTATGTGCTGGACGAGGACAACATCACCGAGGGCTCCCGGTACTGGGATCTGACGGTGCTCGCCGCCGAATGCACCGCCAAACGCATGGTGCCGGATTACATCTCCGCGAAAAAAATGAGGGAATACAAAAACGGCGACGTTTATCCCTGTATGGGATGCCGCTCTTTCCTGACGCCCGATACGGAAGGAATGGGCGAAGGCGGAAAGCACAAATACTACGGGCGCTTCAATCAGGGCGTCGTCACGATCAATCTCGTGGATGTGGCCTGCACCGCCGAAGGCGATATGGACCGGTTCTGGGAGGTGCTGGAGGAGCGTCTCGAACTCTGCCACCGCGCGCTGCGCTGCAGGCACGAACGTCTGAAAGGCGCCGTTTCGGACGTCGCGCCCATCCTGTGGCAGCACGGCGCCCTCGCGCGGCTGAAACCGGGCGAGAAGATCGATAAACTTCTGTATAATAATTACTCGACCATTTCCCTGGGTTATGCCGGTCTGTATGAAATGTGCGTGCGGATGCTCGGGAAGAGCCACACGAGCGAGGAAGGCAAAAAGTTTGCTCTTTCCGTCATGCAGAAGCTCAACGACAAGTGCGCCGAGTGGCGGGCGGCGGAAAATATCAGTTATTCCGTATACGGCACGCCGATGGAAAGCACGACATACAAATTCGCGAAATGCCTGCAGAAGCGCTTCGGCATCATCGAGGGCGTGACCGACAAGAACTATATCACCAACAGTTATCACGTGCATGTCACGGAGAAGATCGACGCGTTTAAAAAGCTGAAATTCGAGGCGGATTTTCAGAAGCTCTCCCCGGGCGGCGCCATCAGCTACGTGGAGGTTCCGAACATGCAGAATAATATCCCCGCGGTGCTTTCAGTCATGCAGTATATTTACGACAATATCATGTACGCCGAACTCAATACCAAGAGCGACTACTGCTGCGCCTGCGGCTATGACGGAGAGATCCTGATCAAAGAAGACGATGGCGGCAAACTCATCTGGGAGTGCCCGAACTGCGGGAACCGCGATCAGTCGCAGATGAGCGTGGCGAGGCGCACCTGCGGATATATCGGCACGCAGTTCTGGAATCAGGGGCGCACGCAGGAGATCCGCGACAGGGTTCTGCACCTGTAAAGCGGAGTTCGCGGCTGACAATTTTTCAGAACCAACGATTTTAAGGATGAATTACTTTGAAAGCCCTGTCGCAATGGACAGGCGGATGGACTGCTTGCAGGCCAATCCGCATGGACATTAG
>CAYUPA010000254.1:0-2890 GCA_964446565.1 uncultured Lachnospiraceae bacterium | reverse complement strand
TCAAGTTTCGTCGGAGAGACCGCTTTCTTTTAAGGCTCTGTATTTGTTATTTTAAATTTCAGGCAATCTGTTTTGAAATTTCATACAGCGAAGGACCGTACCCTTTCCTACATTTTGGCGTCCGGAATCAGTTTTGTTACAAGTTTTTCGAGAGATCCGGAAAGCGGCAGCATGAGTGCTGTACAAAGTATATTGAATACCGAATGTATGACGGCTATTCCCATGGGAGATGCCGGGGCGTCAAGAACAGCGGGTGCGAAAATCGCCCGCAGCAGGAGAAACACTGAAATCCAGACCGCCGTTCCGATCACATTAAAGGAAAGGTGCACAAGAGCTGCCCTCTTCGCGTTTTTATTTGCTCCTATTGAAGAGATCAGTGCGGTTACGCAGGTCCCAATGTTTTGCCCCATGATGATAGGAACCGCCGCGCCGCAGGATACCTGCCCTGTCATGGAGAGCGCCTGCAAAATGCCTACGGAAGCGGAGCTTGACTGAATGATGGCGGTGAGGACTGTCCCCGTGAGAACGCCGGTCAGCGGATTCCTGAAAAAGACAAAAAGGTTCTGAAACGCGGGAACATCCCGCAGCCCCGCAACGGCTCCGGACATCGTATCCATTCCAAACATCAGCGTTGCAAAGCCGAGAAGAATCAATCCTGTATCTTTTTTCCTGTCACTTTTCAGGAACATATAAAAAATGATCCAGATCAGCGCAAGAACAGGAGTAAAAGATGACGGCTTTAAGAGGTTCACAAACAGATTTTCGCTGTCGATTCCGGCAAGACTCAAAATCCACGCCGTCACCGTCGTTCCGATATTCGCCCCCATAATGACGTTGATAGCCTGACTAAGCGTCATAAGGTTCGAATTGACAAAGCCGACGACCATGACCGTTGTCGCGGACGAACTTTGTATCACAGCCGTGATTCCAAGCCCTGTGAGAAGTCCCGCGATTCTGTTTGCAGTCAGCTTCTCTAAAAGAGAACGGAGTTTGTTTCCCGCGCGGCGCTCCAGCGCCTGTCCCATGATATTCATACCGAAGAGAAACAGACAGAGACCTCCCACAAGTGTTAATACGTCGAAAATATCCATGCTACTTGATTCCTTTCTTCTGTTCTACATGGATATTCTTTCAAATCTTCATCAAATTCGTTATCACAGTTGTGTAAAGTTCCTGTAAAATCAGAAGCTGCGGATGATGCCGCGGCTTTTCTCTTCAATCGATATTCGGAGTTGTTTGTTTCAAAGTATGAGGAAATGTCACCGTGATCGTTGTGCCGGCGTTTTCCGCACTTTGCAGGTTGATCTGAGCATCATGAAGCTTTGCGGCGTGCTTGACGATCGAAAGACCGAGGCCTGTGCCGCCGAGTTTCTTCGACCGGCTTTTATCCACCCGGTAGAAACGCTCAAAAATACGGTCCTGATGCTCCTGAGGAATGCCGATCCCGGTATCGGCAACACGGAGTAAAACGCTGTCGTTTTCGTTTTTTACCGAAACCGAAACGCTCCCTCTTTCCCGGTTATATTTGATCGCGTTATCGCAGAGATTGAAAACGATACTGCGCAAAAGCTGCGGAATGCCGTTTACAACGGCGCTTTCTCCATCCAGGGTCATGGTAACATGCGCGCTTTCCGCCTCCGGCTGCAAAGATTTTACGGTTTCTTCGGCAAGGAGCAGGAGATCTGTTTCTTCCCGCTTCATATCGTCGGCTCCCTCGTCAAGGTGCGAGAGCCGAATAATATCGTCCACCAGACGGATCATGCGCTGTGCTTCCCCAAGAATACGAGCATAAAAAGCTGCTTTATCTTCCTCTTTTACGACTCCATTTGCAAGAAGCTCCGCCGATCCCGCGATGGTCTGAAGCGGCGTTTTCAGTTCATGGGAAACATTCGCCGTAAATTCACGACGCATCTTTTCCATCTTTTCTTTTTCGGTGGCGTCTATCACAAGCAAAACAGAGCCGGACAGAATCCCGTTATCTTTTACGGGGTTGAGGATCATCTGATAACGCCCGCCCGCAAGATCGATCACCCTCTCGGAGCGGCGTCCCAATTCCGCGTCTTCAAGCAGGCCGGAAACGGGAGCGCTGCGGCTGACAGTCAAAAAATGCAGGCCTATGCAGGAGGAATCTGTTCTGAACAGTTTTCTGGCGGCGCTGTTGATTCCCAGCACGATCCCCTTTGGATTCAGAAGAATAATTCCCTCCGCCATATTTTCTGTCACCGTATCAAACTCCTTTTGTTTCTGCGCCAGTCTTTCCTTTTGCAGGGCGATCTGCTTTTGCTGGCTGTCGATGCGGTGCAGCAGAGGGGAGAGTTCATCATATCCTTCGATTGAAAGCGGATTATCGAGGTCAAGGGCATTGAGCGGCTTTACAATCCGTTTTGAGAGGCGGAAAGCCAAAACCAGGGATAAAACAACCGCGATCACAACAATAATGATGATCGGCTGAGACATCCCCAAAAGCAGGGTCAGCAGCGTATTCTGGGAAACAGACAGCCGGATCACAGAGCCGTCCGGCAGCCGTTTTGCGCAGTACAGTGCCCGTTCCATCAGGGTAACGGAATACCGTGAGCTTTCTCCCTGACCGTCCGCAAGCGCCTCTTTGATTTCTTCCCGTTCCATGTGATTTTCCATTTCGCCGGTGACGGAGCGATTGTCATAGAGGACTTCTCCATCGGCGGCAATCCAGGTCATGCGGCAGTCATTGCCGGTAAGACCGTCAAAATAACCCATGCCTTCATTTGCTACGGCATGGGCCACCAGTTCGGTCTGCATTTCAAGCTGTTTTTTCTGTACGCCGCCGAAATAGTCGTAGAGCGCGAACAGAAAAAGCAGAACACATGACGCAAACACGCCAATGGCCACAAGGAAGATTGATCGGAAAATA
>CAYUPA010000253.1:0-2907 GCA_964446565.1 uncultured Lachnospiraceae bacterium | reverse complement strand
CGAGGCCCTGCGGCAAATCGCGAGCAAGGCGCCTCTTCGCCTGTGCGAAGGAGAATCGGTTTGCGGCGCCGCGACGCTTGGCGCCGCCATACGCCATGTGGTACCCTACTATAGCAGCAGGCACGGCAATTACCCGATCGGGAGCGTCAGCCACGTAACGCTTGGTTTTGACAGGGCGGTGCGGGAAGGCGTTGACGCGCTCTATCTGGAGGCGCAGGAGCGTCTTACGGATACGGCGCTTGAACCGCGGCAGAAGGCTTTTTTGAAGAGTGTGTGCGGCTGCGTGGAAAGTCTGCGAATCTGGCATGAGCGCTACCGTAAGGCCACGAAGGATGAACGCCCGGATCTGTATGCATTGCTCGGGCAGGTGCCTTTCGGTCCGGCCCGATCATTTCACGAGGCGGTACAGAGCCTGTGGTTTCTTTTCGCGTTCACCAGACTGTGCGGCAACTGGCCCGGGCTGGGCCGTATCGATCAGCTGCTCGGCGGGTATCTGGAGCGCGATCTGGAGAGCGGCGTGCTGACGTTGGAAAAGGCGCGGGAAATCCTCGCGGGCTTTTTCATCAAGGGCTGCGAATGGATTCAGAAGGATACGCCGGTCGGTTCGGGCGACGCGCAGCATTATCAAAATATCGTGCTGGCCGGCATTGACGAAGATGGACAGGAAATTGCCAACGAGGTGACGTATCTGATATTGGATATTGTGGAGGAACTGGGAATCAGCGACTTCCCCATCTCGGTGCGCCTGAATGAAAAAAGTCCTGACAGACTGCTGACGCGCATGGCGGAAGTGATTCGCCACGGAGGCGGTATCGTGGCGGCGTACGCCGAACCGGTGGTGCTCGATTGTTTTGCGCGGAACGGGTATTCCCTCACGGAGGCGCGGCGCTTTGCCAACGATGGCTGCTGGGAGGTGCAGGTGCCCGGAAAGACCCGCTTCAGTTATTTTCCTTTTGACGCGCTGCAGGTATTGCTGCATGATACCCTGCATCTTGAAGATACACCCGCCGTCTTCGACAGTTTTGAAGAACTGTATGATGCCTTTTCCGATCGGCTGCGGGAGAAGGTTGAGGCCATTTGCAGGCAGGTGAAAGAGAACTGGCTGGTACGGGAGACGGAATCCGGAGAATGGCAATGGCGCAGGCAAACGCCTTGTTCGCTGATCTCGCTGCTGACCGAAGGATGCGTGGCTTCCGGCCGGTCCTATTTCGAAGGAGGTCCCGTGTATACGGTCGCTTCGCCCCACATCGGCGGCGCGCCCGATGCGATTAACAGCCTGTATGCAATAAAAAAGCTTGTCTTTGACGACAGGCTGATAGATTTCGCAGGATTGATGAGAACCCTGCAGAACAACTGGGAAGGGGAGGAGGCTCTGCGGCAGTACGCGTCATCCCGGTATACTTATTATGGCAACGACAATGACGAGGTGGATGCCATCGCCGTGCGTCTTCTTGGCGATTTCGCCGCCATGGTGCGGGCCTGCAACGATGGCTGCCCGATTTTCTTTACAGCCGGCGTGAGCACCTTTGGCCGTCAAATCGAGTGGGCGCCCTTCCGCGCCGCTGTGCCCTTCGGCCGGAAAAAGGGCGATATTCTCGCTCCGAACCTGTCGCCTACTCCGGGCACCGATACCGAAGGAGCCACAGCCGTCATACGATCCTACTGCAAGGCGGATCTGCGCAATATGGGCACAGGCGCGGCGCTGGACATCGAACTGTATCCCACCACGGTTCAGGGAGAAGCGGGCGTTGCCGCTCTTGTAGGTTTGCTGCGCGGTTTTGTGCGTCTTAACGGCTTTTTCATGCAGATGGACGTCATCGACCGAAAGGCCCTTTTGGAAGCGCAGAAACATCCGGAACAGTACAAGACGCTTTCCGTTCGCGTTTCAGGCTGGAATGCGCGGTTTGTCACTTTGAATCAGGAATGGCAGACTATGATCATCGAAAAAGCGGCCCGCGGGCAGTAAAGGGGATTCTCCATGCAGCTGCCAGTGACCAATATTCAGCGATTTAGCGTACACGACGGACCCGGTATCCGGACAACGGTGTTTTTGAAGGGCTGCCCGCTGCGTTGTCAGTGGTGCCACAACCCCGAAACGCAGGAAACGCGGGATCAGATTCTGTATATCCGCAGTAAATGCATCGGCTGCGGTCAGTGCATCTCCGCTTGCCCGACCGGCGCGCAGTATATCGACGAAGAGGGATTCCATCGTTTTCAAGCCGGGAAATGCGTCGGCTGCGGTCAATGCGCGTCCGTTTGCCCGGCCGGCGCCATTCAGCCGGCCGCGCGGCGTATGACGCCGGAAGAGATATTTGCCGTGGTGCGGCGGGACAGGGCATTTTACGGTGAAGACGGAGGGCTGACCCTTTCAGGCGGCGAGCCGCTCATCCATCCGGAGGGATGTCTTGCGCTGCTGCGCATGGCGCGCGAAGAGGGACTTTCCACGGCGGTGGAGACGGCGGGTCTTTTCGACGAGGCCTGTATTCCGGCGCTCGCGAATGTAACCGATTGGTTCCTGTGGGATTATAAAGACAGCAATCCATTGCGCCATCGTCAGAATACAGGCGTTGATCCGGATGCCATTCTGCGCAATCTCCGGCTGTTGGACAAGCAGGAGGCGCACATCGAACTGCGCTGTATCATGCTGCGCGGCATAAACATGGAAGAAGCGCATTACGAGGCGATTGCCCGACTGGCGGCTTCGCTGCGGCACATCGACGGCGTGCGGGTGTTTCCCTATCATGCCTATGGCGGTTCCAAGCATGAGCAGCTCGGCTTGGAAGACAACGGCCGAAAAGACTGGATCCCCGCGGACGAGGACATGGCCTCGGCCCGTTTTCGCCTGAGAGCGCTGGGAGTGCGGCTGCTGGAAGACTAAGAGGACAGGCAATATTGAACATATATAGT
>CAYUPA010000252.1:0-2915 GCA_964446565.1 uncultured Lachnospiraceae bacterium | reverse complement strand
TTTCACGAACGGGAATGGACAAAAACACATCGCCCCTTTGCCGTCGCGATACGCTGACGGAAAGCGTTTCAAATCGGTTTTATGCAGGGACTCTGGCGCCCTGCAAAACTTCAATGACGTTGCGCCAGAGTCCGATTTCGGGAGGAGAACGCGATGAAACAAGGGTATGTCCGCAACTGGGGATATCTTGGCCCGGGAGATTTCTATGGAGATCTTGCCATTACAGAAGGGCAGACCTTTTCAGGTTTCGCGGCGGGCGTGTTGGTGCCCGACAGGCGGGATCCAAAGCCGGTCGGGCATGTGGCGAACGCGAAGACATTTCCTTTTCCCGTTCGTTATTTGACGGTCGCGGCGCCGCTCGCGTCTTGTGAAGACGAAGTCCGCGAAAAGGCCCGTCAGCTTGAACTGGAAGGGTGCCGGTTTATCGTGTCCGCTGGCGGGGAACTGGGTCTGTACCAGAACGTTGTGGCCGAGGAAGTGGATCTGCCTGTATACATGACGCCACTGATACAGCTGCCGTGGATCCGTGCGGGACTGAAAAGCTCCGAGACGGTGCTCATCGTTTCCGATCTCACACAACAGCAAGCCGAGCGGGTATTCGAGCGGTGCGCCGTGAGCAAAGAGAGCTATGACGACTGCCTGTTTTTCCGGGCGAACTACCGGGAAATGACGGGGGAGTCGGCGCTAGACAGCATGATCCGGCGGAGGGTGGTTGAGAAAAATCACATTCGCGCCGTGTTGCTGGACACTCAGATTTTTGCGGGTTTACCTGTGCGAGAGCGGCTGGGGGTCGCCGTGTGGGACATGGGGCGGCTGATGCGCTATGTCGAGCGGGCCGCGCGCCAACGGCCGCGTTATGGATTTTTGTAAAAAAACGGAAAGGTAAAGCGCGCTGCGCGGGTGAAAAAATGCGTCTGTTTACTCCCGATATTCCTGTCGCGAACGTTTCTTTCGAGGAAGCTCCGCCCTTCGACGGTTACAGTTTCGGGCTCCTCGTTATGCGTTCGTGGGTGCCGAAGCCGCTTGGACACGTTTCACAGTGCGGAAGCTATTCCTACCCTGTTTTGCCCTATATCGTGGAGGGTTCTAATTTCTCGCGTATTTTGGGTGGCGACATGTCCCTGTTGCCGAAGATCCTGGAGGCGGCCCATACGTTACAAGACAACGGTTGCAAGTGCATCACATCCTCTTGCGGATATTTCGGGCTTTTCCAGCGCAGGGTGGCGGATGAGATGGACGTGCCGGTGTACATTTCTTCTCTGTGTCAGATTCCGTGGGTTCTCGCCGGACTGGGATCGGAGAAAAAGATCATCGTGCTTTGCTATGACGACAGCCTTCTGAAACGCCGGACGCTGGAAGCCTGCGGGCTTACCTCCCGCGATATCGACAGATGCGTGATTCGCGGCCTGTGTACCGAGCCGGAATTTTCTAAGTTCCGCATGGGGATCGGCCACTATAACGTGGACAAGGCTAGGGAGGAAATCCTGAATATGGCGCTCGCGCTCCAGTGTGAGCATCCCGAAGCCGCGGCCATAGTGATGGAATGCACGGACATGCCGCCGCACGCCGCCGCCGTACAGAAAGCGACCAACCTGCCGGTGTTTGACGTAACGACGATGTTGGATTTCATCCAGAGCGTTGTGGGCTAGAATCAAAAGTCCGATAAAAGACGGAGGCGCATTGTTATGCTCATCGACGATTTCTTTACCTGACGCATGGGGGATGGGGCCGGCTGCGGCGTCGCCCATGGACGGCGGAGCGGAGTAGGCCGCGACAGGACATGTTCGGGATTACTCTAAAGCGAATGTGAGTATCCACCGGAAACGACGTTCACCCCGTGCTGCGCTCGGATCATATCCGCCGCTCAGCACGTTGAGTCCGTCGGGCATGTCGTCGCGCGCCCCAAAGCGGGCGATGGCCATCGGCCTTGTCCCCGTTATCCGCGCAGGCCGGCGCCCCCTTGGGCGGCGTTAAACGGGTCCGACCGACGCGGGGCGTGTCTGAAACCGCGAGCCTTGTTTTGTTCGTCGATCGCTTATCAAGCCAAGCGGACGTTCCCCCTTCCTCTTTCGGTTACGGGTTCTCGGCTTAAACCGCTTTTCCCAAACGGCGGAGAAGGCCGAAATTTCTAGAGTTCAATTTGAAAAGGAAAGTGAGTTTAATGATGTCCAAGACAGAGAAACCTGAAAGAAAAATTACCCTCGCCGAGGGTATCGGCTGGATCCTGTTCATTTGTTTTGTGTTTTTATACGGCAGCGGGCTGATGGGCAACCAAAAGGTGACTATGGGCATGTCCATGCTTCTATGCTCCACCTGTTTGTCCGTGTTCGGCCTTCTGTTCCTGCACATCACGTGGGATGAGTTATGGGGGAATGTGTTAAAAACCTATTCAAAGGCGATGGGATCCATCATTATCCTTCTGGAGGTCGGTCTCCTGTCCGCCTCATGGCTGGCCGGCGGGGCCACGCCTACCATGATGTATTGGGGGATGAAACTGCTCAATCCAAAAATTTTCATGTGCACCGCGTTTATTATCTGCAGTATCTGCGGAACGCTGAACGGATCGTCGTGGGGGACGCTGTGCACTTTTGGTCTCGCTTTCGTGGGCATAGCCAAAGGCTTGGGCGTGAACTACCCGATGGCGATCGGCGCGATTGTCTGCGGCTGCTTCATCGGCGACAAGTGGAGCCCCATGTCCGACTCGACCAATCTGGCGGCTGGTTTAACGGAGACGAACGTTTTCGATCTCTTTGTGCATATGTTTTCTACTAACGGCATCGCCGTTCTGCTTTCCGCGGTCGGTTTTTTGATCCTGGGCACGAGCAGCAATGCAGCCGCCGATTTGTCGGCGGTTGACGCTTTGGGCAAGCAGCTAAGCACAAATTTCAACCTGAACCCCCTCACACTGCTGCCCG
>CAYUPA010000251.1:0-2920 GCA_964446565.1 uncultured Lachnospiraceae bacterium | reverse complement strand
TGCGGAATCCTCCGAATCCGGATATGAGATTACCTACCAGAATGCGAAGGTATGGACGAACAGCATCGGAACCGTCTGGGTACAGACCATCGTTGAGATAACGAATACCGGCGGGGCCAATTTGTATTTAAGCGACGGCGCATATGACCTTGAGGACGCCGATGGGAATCTTGTCGCGTCCCAGACGATGGTGTCTGCGTATCCGTCTGTGCTCGCCCCGGGTGAGAAAGGATATATGTACGAGGAAACCACGCTTGACGATTACTCGGGCGATGGGAATTTGACGGTTCTTCCGCGTCCGGATGTGGAAGAGGCGACCGTGGACCTGATTCGTTTTGAAACATCCGATATCACGGTTTCCAAAGGCGATTTTGGCGGTGTGAAGGTCATAGGCCGGGTTGAGAATACGTCAGCGGAAACGGAGAACATGGTTTACGTCGTGGCCTTCTTCTATGATGCCTCCGGCACCCCCATCGGATCGGCCTTCACCATATTGAACGAAGATTTGGCGGCGGGAGAAAAGATTGGTTTCGAGCTCTCCGGATTCTCTCTTCCGGACGATGTCACGGCGGACAGCATTGCTGAGACAACGGTTTACGCCTATCCCCTGCAGTACCAGTTCTAAGGACTTACAATTCTAAGGATTTACAAATGCGCGCCCCGGAGAACCCTTTTCAGGCATCTCCGGGGCGCGTCTATCCCCGATCGTCATGTCTTTCCCCTGCTTTTCAGAAAACGGATCACCGCCGCCGGAAGCCTCCTTATGTGGCGGGATTTTCATTCTCCTTCTCCGCGTTTTTAACGACGTCGATAATCTCTTCGTCTTCCTTCTTGAACGTCCCCTTGAACTTGTCCACAAGATCGGGCACCATATCCAGCACCTTGGTTACTGTGTCCTGCTGTTTGATATTGACCAGACGAATCTGCCCGTCTTTAATCACGAGCACAGCGCTCGGCGACATTTTCGCGCCGACGCCTCCGGCCGTACCTTTTCGATCCGGCGTTTCCGGCCCCTTTCCCTTTTCCCTCGCGCCGGCGCCGGCGCCGAACTGTACGTCAACAAGCGGCAAAAGAATCGTATCGCCCATATGTATCGGTTCGCCAACTACGGTCTTTGTGGTAATAAAAGCCTCCATCGCGGACAGCAGTTCCTTCAGGGAATCCTGTGCTGCATTCATCTTTCAACCTCCCCGGTGTTTAATATCCTGAATCAGTTTCCGAATCTTTCGGTCCTTCAGCAGACGAAAAGCCGCAGCCAAAATAACGTACAGCGCTATTCGTCCGTTCGCATCCAAAACGGCTTCCAGCCGTCTGCTCTCGAAATCCGGCTCCGCCTCAATCCTGTACCCTTTGATTTCACCGCCGTACAGCGCCGAGAGGATCCCGTAGGCCGCCATACACTGTCCGGTCAGCGAAGGGTCCTCAAAACCGAACCGAACCGCCAGCCTGAGCCTGCGCGGACGGAGGTGCTCAATCAGGTATCGGAGTACGCCGCAAATCCGCCTTGTGATCGCCGCCCGTCCCGGGTACTCGACGACCCGGCGGACCAGAGAAACTCCTTTTTCCCGCGCTGCCTCCGCCTTTGCGTATATCTGTAAAACCCGAGCTTTAAGTCTCTCTGCTCTTTCTATGAACCTGCTGCCCTTTTCACCGCGCTCTCCCGCTCTCGGTTCTTCTTTTTTCGTTTCCTCCCGCGCACGGTCTTCCTGAGCCTTTCCGGATTCTGTCCGCGCCTCTTGCCGCGTCCCCTCCGCCTCGGCTTCGTTCTTTTCCTTTTGAGCTGTCGTCCCGTCCGCTGTTCTGGCACCGTTCTTTTCCTGTTGCGCGGTCGTCTCTTCCGCCCCGGCACCCGTTTTTATCTTTTCAGCGGCCGTCCCCTCCGCCGTCTTCTTTTCTCTTTTCCGCTCTCCTTCCGCCGCCGTTCCATCCGGCTTCTCCTGCCCGATCCGCTTCCGAATCCAGAGAATCCGGTACGAGAACCGGAATTTCTTCTCCTCTAAAACGGCCTCCGCCTGAAACAGATGCACAAGCCATGTAGCCGCCGCCTTCCCCTGCACGGTCTCCGTATTGGAAAAGGAAATCCGGTAGCGGATCGGAACAAACAGGATGATTAGAAGAACCAGTATCAGCAGCGTCAATACGCCAAGCAGCATCCAGCCCGCGCCCTTTAGAATCACGGTGAAAACAATAAGAACCGTCTTCATTTCTTCACCGCGTTTCTTTTCCTGCGCGCGGTATATCGCCACGCGGCTAATCCGGAGATGAACAGAACAAGAAACGGCACACCAAAGAACAGAAGGATTCGCATCGCCATATCGTAAAAGAACTGTTCCGGCAGCAGATTGATCATCAGGCTCGTCGAGGGATCCAGAATCCAGAGATCGTTATCGAAAAAAATCTCATGGAAAACGGTAAAATATTTCGAGAAGTCCGTTATAAGCAGAACCGCAATCACAGCCAGTATGAGAAGGAGCGCGAGACAGACGAAAACGAAGGCGCGGGAAAACTCAAAGAGCATTTGATGCAGCGATCCGCTGTCCCTTTTTCTGTACAGGACAAACGAGACAATGAAGCACAGCGCCGAGGCGATCAGGGCAGCGTTTCGAATCCGGAAGCCCCCGTCGAACAGTCGGCGCACATCCTCCATGTGCAGCTTTTCCCGCTCATTAAACGCCTCCCGTCTTTGTCCGTCCACCACGGTTTCAATGACGAGATCATCGCGGTCCGCGGACAGATAGCGGAGCGTTTCCACAAAAAGGTCATGCAGGTCCTCTTTTTCCATCGAAACATGCTGCGCAATCTGAAACTTCTCCATTTCCGCGTCGATGAAGCGGATGCTGAAAATGCTCATCTGCAGGGCGATAAAGAAAAGGCTGATCAGAATAGAAACCGATAAAAACACGGCGAAAATCTGTCGTAC
>CAYUPA010000250.1:0-2929 GCA_964446565.1 uncultured Lachnospiraceae bacterium | reverse complement strand
CATGAAGCGCGGCAGACCCGCGCCGGACCCGATAAAGACCGCTTCAAACCCGTTTTTCAGCAGTTCGTCGATCGAAAGCACCCGCCCGATAACCATATTGGTCTCCACTTTGACGCCGAGTTTCGTAAGCGTATCAACCTCTTTCCGGACGATGGCCTTCGGGAGCCGGAACTCGGGGATTCCGTACAGTAAAACGCCTCCCGGCCGGTGCAGCGCCTCGAATATGGTAACCTCGTATCCTTTTTTCGCAAGATCGCCCGCGCAGGTAAGCCCCGACGGGCCGGACCCGATAACCGCGACCCGGTGTCCGTTTGCCCTGGGCCGCGCTCCGGCGGCATTCTCCGCTGGCATATTTTCCGCGGGGCCATTCGACACTGCCGTATCTGCCGCTGCCGTGTTTGCCGCTGTCACGTTCGACACTGCCGTATCTGCCGCTGCCGTGTTTGCCGCTGCTTCGTTCACAGCGGGACTGTCTTCCTTTTCGTTATGCAGGTCGGCCACATAACGCTCCAACCGGCCGATACCGACCGGATCGCCCTTACGGGCGCGGACGCACCTCGCCTCGCACTGCGACTCCTGCGGACAGACGCGGCCGCAGACCGCCGGAAGGGAACTTGAGCGCGCGATCACACGATAGGCCCCCTCCATGTCGTCCTGCGTGATTTTATGGATAAAAGCCGGAATATCGATCTGGACCGGGCATCCCGATACGCAGGGTTTGTTCCTGCAGTTCAGGCACCGCGCCGCCTCGTCAAGCGCGGCGCTTTTCGTATAGCCTAAGGCGACCTCCTGGAAATTCCGCCGCCGGACTTCGGGCGCCTGCGCAGGCATGGGATTTTTGACGGGTGACATGTTGGGCATCTTAGCGCACCTCCTTCAAAAGTCTGCAGGTCTTTTCATAGGCATGGCGCTCAAACTCCTTATAGACGGTGCCGCGGCGGATCGCCTCGTCGAAGTCAACCTCGAAGCCGTCGAAATCCGGCCCGTCCACGCAGGCGAATTTCGTCTCCCCGCCCACGCGCAGCCGGCAGCCGCCGCACATTCCGGTTCCGTCAATCATGATCGGGTTCATGCTGACCACCGTCGGAATCTGGTATTTTTTCGTAAGCTGCGTTACAAACTTCATCATGATCAGAGGGCCGATGGCAAAGACCTTGTCATAGCGGTTTCCCTCGCGGATCAGACTTTCAAGAGCCGCCGTGACAAGGCCCCTCATTCCATAGGAGCCGTCGTCCGTCATGACCGTAATCCGATCGCTCGCCTGCCGGAACTCCTCTTCCAGAATGACCAGCTCCCGGCTGCGGAACCCGATGACGGAATGGACCTCCGTGCCCTGCTCATGCAGCTTTTTCGCGACCGGGAGCGCAATGGCGCAGCCGACGCCGCCGCCGATAACAGCCGCCTTCGCAAGCCCCTCCGTGCGCGTTGGCACACCGAGAGGGCCCGCGAAATCGAGAATCGAGCCGCCCTCCTTGAGCGCGTTCAGCTTCGCCGTCGTCGCCCCCACGATCTGAAAGATGATAGTGACCGTTCCGGCTTCACGGTCGCACCCCGCAATGGTAAGCGGAATCCGCTCGCCGTCCTCCTCGCAGCGCAGAATGATAAACTGTCCCGGCTCCGCCTTGCGGGCGATAAGCGGCGCCTCCACCTCCATGCGCGTTACGGTCGGATTTAATGCCTCTTTGCTTATGATTTTATACATGGTTTATCCTTCCTCTTCCAGGTTCTTAAAGGCGACGGCCAGCATGAGCTTGATCCTGTTTAACTGGTTGACCTCGGAGGCTCCCGGATCATAATCCACGGCGGCGATATTCGCTCTGGGATAGCGGTTTCGAATCGGTTTGATCATCGCCTTCGCGACGATGTGGTTCGGCAGGCAGGCAAACGGCTGCACCGCCACGATATTCAGGGTTCCGTGCTCGATGAGCTCCACCATCTCGCCCGTCAAAAACCAGCCCTCCCCCGTCTGGTTGCCGAGCGACAGAAACGTCTGCGCCAGCCAGGCCTTTTCCTCGATGGACGTGGGAGGACGGAAGCGGCTGCTTTTCGAAAGGGCCTTGACAGTCGGCCGACGGTAGGCTTCCATGAGCCGGATGACGAGATTGCTGAAACGCTTGACCAACCTGCTTTTTCCAAGATGATCCGCGCTGAAATTCCGGTTGTAGGCGGAGTAGAGAAGAAAATCCATCAAATCCGGAACCTGAACCTCCGCGCCTTCCGCTTCCAGCACCTCCACCAGATTGTTGTTGGCAGTCGGATGATATTTCACGAGAATTTCCCCGACGATGCCGACCTTCGGCTTCTTCACGTCCCTTAGCGGCAGCGCCTCGAACTCGGCGGCGATCCTGCGGATGTTGCGCTTCATCGTCCGAAAGCTGCCGGAGATCACGTTTTTTTCCGCGGCCTGCATCCATTTCTCACAGAGCGCGTTTGCGGACCCTGCAGCCGCTTCATAGGGGCGGACGCGGTAGAGAAGCCGCATGAGCGTATCGCCGTAGACCACGCTGATCATGGCGCGGTGCAGAAGTGACAGCGTAATCGAGAACCCCGGATTTTTCTCCAGTCCCACAGGGTTCAGCGAAATGACCGGAATATTCCCCATTCCCGAATCGTTGAGCGCTCTGCGGATAAAACTGATGTAATTGGACGCCCGGCAGCCGCCGCCGGTCTGCGTCACCATGATCGCCACGCGGTTCAGATCGTATTTTCCGCTTTTGAGTGCGGCCATGATCTGCCCGACCACAAGAATCGAAGGATAACACGCGTCGTTGTTGACGCTGCGCAGCCCCTCATTCACCGCCTTCGCGTCGACGGAAGGCAGAACCTCAAGATGATAGCCGGCCTTCTGAAACGCAACCTTTAACAGCCGGAAATGGATCGGCGACATCTGGGGCGCAAGGATCGTGTAATCCTTTTTCATCTCCTTCGT
>CAYUPA010000249.1:0-2967 GCA_964446565.1 uncultured Lachnospiraceae bacterium | reverse complement strand
AGGCATTCAAGCAGTGCCGCGTGCCCGTGAATGTCGCCGATCACGTCGTAGCCCGTGTATCGCGAGTTTGTATGTGACGTTTCATTCATGGTTTATTCCTTTCCGCCACACGAACCATCACGCGGCGAAAGTTTCACGGAACTTTTCTGACGTTCCCGACTGAGAGTTCTCACGATCGACTTAATCTCCGTGATCTGTTCTACGTTCGGGTTGTCCTCTTTATATCCGATATAGAATTTTCTTGAACGGATCATCTTCGGAAGCGTGCAGGGGTAAATCCGGCACGGTTTCTCCACATGCGCCGTTTCAAGAAGCATCGGGGCCAGATACATGTATCCCATGCCCATCTGTAGCATGCCCGCGGCCGTAATCATATTCGCCGTCTGTATCGTCTGCGTAGGATGAATGTGGTACTGATCCAGAAACTGCTTGAGGTTCAGGAACGCTCCTTGAGATTTTGCAGGGCGGATGAGCGGCATGTTCGCCAGCACGTCGGGGCTGATAACAAAAGGAGTGTCAATCGTGCTGTGCGCGAGACCATTTGACAGCGCGCCGCGAAGCAGTTCTTCGGGCATCAAGTTCTCGGGAACGGCGATCACGAGAGTCTCCTCGAAAAGCGGTTCAAAACGAAAATTCACCGTATCAATCTCCACATGGCCGAGAAACACATCGATCTCGTCACGACGCAGGCATTCCATGATCTGCATTTCCTGGTCCTCGCGAAGTGTGACGTTAAGGTCGGGCCATTTTTTCAGCAAACGAAAAATCAGATGCGGACACATCATTTCGCTATGAATCTGCCCAATGCCGATGCGGATTGTGTCTCTGGGCCGGTTCAAATCACGGATTTCTTCGATCAGCCGGTTTTCTTCCAAGAGCAGGGCGCGTATCCGTTCCATGTAAATTTGGCCGCTGTACGTCAGCGTGACGGGGTTGTGAGATCGGTCAAAAAGGCGGAAACCAAGGTCCCTTTCCAGCTTATTGAGAAACGCCGTCAGGGTTGGTTGGGTGATAAACAGGCGTTGAGCCGCTTTCGTAACATTACGTTCCTCACACAACATCGTCAGATAATTAAATTTTTCAAGCGTCACGGGCGAATCCTCCGAACGATAGATTATCGTCTATTGTTTTATCTATAATAATTGATTGGACTTAATAATTCAAGGGTCTTATCATGACATCATCAAGTTTATCAGCCATGTGAAAGTAAGGAGGAAAGAGTCATGATCATCACGGATGTCAAGGTGATCCGCGCGAACCGATGCGTCTTTGCCAAAGTCTTCACCGATGAGGGCATCTGCGGTATCGGAGAGGCGGGAGCATGGGGACTGCTGGAAGCGTGCGCCACAGCAATCAACATGTTCAAGGGCTATCTCGTTGGGAAGGACCCGCTGGACATCGAACACCACTGGCAGTACATGCAGCGCTACGGCCACTTCCGAGGAACGGCCATCATGGGCGCTGTCTCCGCCATCGACGTAGCACTGTACGACATCGCAGGGAAGTACTACGGCGTACCGGTCTACCGACTGCTGGGCGGCAAATGTCGCGACAGGGTGCGGGTGTACAACCATACGGCGGGGCAGACAGAAGAACAGTTGGTGGAAAACGCCGTCAAGGGGAAAGAAGCGGGCTTTACAGCGTTGGGACACCTCAACCCTTATCTGGACGAACCACGCGAACTCCCTTTCCGCGATAACAACACGCAGATGCTGTACAACGCCGAACGGAGAGTCGCCAAAGTGCGGGAAGCCGTGGGGAACAACATCGACCTCTGCCTAGAAATGCACCGCCGCTTAGAGCCGGGGCTGGCAGTCCAACTGAGCAGGAGACTTGAAAAGTACAACCCCATGTTTCTGGAAGATCCGATCCGTCCCGATAACTACGACGAGATGTCAAGGGTGGCCGCAAAAACAAGCATTCCCATCGCAACAGGCGAGCGCATCACCAGCTTCTACGATTTTGCGATGCTTCTAGAACGCGGCGCCTGTAGCTATGTGAGGATGTCGCTCGCCGTCTGCGGCGGCTTCACGGGAGCAAGGAAAATAGCGACACTGGCGGAGGCTCACCATTGTAGCCTAGTTCCCCACAACCCGCTCAGTCCCGTAACGACCAACGCGATTCTCCAATTCGTCGCCGCAACGGAAAACGTTGCCATCACCGAATACCCCGACCCCTACAAGGCTTCGACGGCGGACAATCTGCTCAACACAGGCGTCAAACTTCGTCAGGTTGATATGGTTAACCATATTCCAGAATTCAAGAACGGCTACTTAGAAGTTCCCCAGGAACCGGGAATCGGTATCGATCTGATTCCTGATGTGGAAGAACGTTTCCCGTTTCGCCCCCATGAAGTCAGCGCTCGGCTAAATCTGGACGGCTCCATCTGCGACCAGTAATCTTACAGGAGGAATTTACACATGAGCTCAATGACCATCTGCATCATTACCTTTGCCGTATCGCTAGTTCTGTACGGAATCAACAAACTGCCTATGGGCATCGTCGGCATGTCGACACTCTTGGCGCTCGTCTTCACTAAATGCTTGGACGCGAAGTCGGCGCTGAACTATTTCTCCAACAACAACGTTATTATGATGGCGTCTATGTTCGTCGTCTCGGCGGGCTTGAGCAGGACGAGTCTGATCGACCGCTTCTCCGGAGCAGTCAACCGACTGACCGGCGGATCGTTCCGCCGCACCTATCTCTGCTACCTAGTCCTTGCCATGGCCCTAACAAATCTGATGAACAGCCCAGGTGCGTGCTTCTGCGTGATCTTCCCTCTGGCCGCGCAGATGTGCCTTGACTACAACGTCTCCCCCTCCAAGGTTATGTTCCCGCTGGGAATGGTCTGCGTGGCGGGCTGCTGTGTACTCCCGTTTGGAGGATCCATCCAGGAATCAGGCATTTTCCAAGGGTTCCTCGAATCCTACGGCACGGGCCTGACGTTCCGTCCTATCGACTATACCA
>CAYUPA010000248.1:0-2988 GCA_964446565.1 uncultured Lachnospiraceae bacterium | reverse complement strand
GTCGGCTCTTTAGTTTCTGCAGATCTCCACAATCTGCTCTTTAATTTCCGCAGACCTCCGCAGTCGGCTCTTTAGTTTCTGTAGATCTCCACAATCTGCCGGTAGCCTTCTTTGCTCAGCTGCTCCTTCTGGAACTTCGCGTTCTTATTGCGCATACTGAGCGTGACCGTCTTGCCATCCGCTCTCTCTTTCTGTGCGCGGGTGACAACCTCGCGGACTTTCGCCGGGTCCGTCCCCCTTTCAATCAGATACGCTTTTTTCTCATTCTTTTCCTGAACCGCAAAACCCCGCTCCATCAGCAGCGTGATAATCCGCTCGAATCCGATCGAAAAGCCGCAGGCCGGCACTTTCATACCGGTGAAGCTGCCGATCAGCTCGTCATAACGGCCGCCGCCTCCGCAGGCGCTTCCGAAATCGAGCATTTCGATCTCGAAGATTGGTCCCGTATAATACCCCATACCGCGCACCAGCGTCGCGTCAAATTCCAACTCGAACGGCGTCGAAGCCGCTTCTTTCACGGCGCGGCAAATCTGTTCCAGATTCGAAACCGCTTCTTCCGGCACGTCGTCTTTCAGATTTTCGGCAAGATACCGGAGAGCATCCTGCCCCTTTCCCATGTCCGCAAAAAGCCGGATGCAGGCATCGATCTTATCCTCCGCAAACCCGCCTTCCAGAAGTTCCGCGCGGACCCCGTCCCAGCCGATCTTGTCCGCCTTGTCCAGAACGATGAAAACCGCCTCCCAGTCGGCCTCCGCAAATCCGCAGTGCGAAACGATTGCCTTCAGGATGCGGCGATCGCTGATTTTGACCTTAAAATTTTTAAAATCCAGCCTGCCGAGAAGCGTCGTCGTCGCCAGAATCAACTCGATTTCCGCCAGATTGGTCGGATCGCCCAAAATGTCGATATCGCACTGGGTAAACTGACGAAACCGCCCCCGCTGCGGACGGTCCGCGCGAAAAACGTTTCCGATCTGCAGCGCCTTAAACGGAGACGGCAGCACCTCGGAATTGTTCGCGTAATAGCGGCAGAGCGGAACCGTAAGGTCATAGCGGAGGCCGCTGTCTACGAGGTCGTTCTCCTCCGTGAAATTTTCCGTATCCAGCTTCGCGCCCCGCTTCAGAATTTTAAAAATCAGCTTTTCATTCTCTCCGCCCTGCCGGCTGCTCAGATTTCCAATATGTTCCAGACAAGGCGTTTCGATCGGGGTAAAGCCGAATTCCTTATAAGTTTCCTTAATCACCGAAATCGCGTAGTCGCGAATCTTCATCTCATCCGGCAAAATATCCTTCATTCCTTTTACCGGCTTTTTCGTCATGCTCATTGGTTTATTCTCCTGTTTTAATTGTTGTACTGGCTCCGCTTTATTGCTGCAATGAACCCGGCTTCATTCGCTGCTCCGGCCCTGTTTCATTGCTGCTCCGGGCCGGCTTCCCTCACCGTTCAGGCTCTGCTTTCCTTCCCGCTCTGCTCCAGCTTCATGGATTTCCATTTTCCGGAGCGAAAGCGGATGAAGCATAAAATCCCGCGCGCATATAAATCCGCCACCATGGCAATCCAGACGGCTTCCAGGTTCATCTTAAACCCAAAAATCAGAATCGGAGCCAGCACCCCGCGGATTCCCAGCATACAGATGAGGCTGACATAAAAAGGATACCGCGTGTCGCCGCCTCCGCGAAGCGCGCCGGACAAAACGATGGAAAGTCCGAAGAACGGTTCCGAGAAGGATACGATGCGCAGCATTTTCGCCGCGACGCGAATGACCTGCGGGTCGGAGGAAAAAAGAGAGGCAAGCGGCACAGCAAACAAAAAAAGCAAAAGGCCCATCGCCGATGAAAGCAAAAAGCCGCTCCATCCGGCAAGACTGCCGAAGCGCTGCGCCTTTTCGTCGTCCCCCGCTCCGAGGGACTGGCCGACCAGGGCCGTAGCGGCAAAGGAAATTCCGGTCGCCGGCATATAGCTGATGCCCTCTGCCGTCACCGCGACATGATTCGCGGCCAGCGCGACCGTTCCAAGCGAGGAGACGAGCCGCGTCATATAAATCTGACCTCCGCTCATGATCAGCCTTTCAAAGGCCGCCGGAAGGCTCAGAGAGACCGCTTTTTTGAGGACGACGCGGTCCGGCCTGTAATTGTCCGTAAGCCGGATACGGTATGGGCCTTTGCGGAGATACACGATGAGCAGGAGGGCCGTCCCCGTTATCGTCATGGCGATCGTCGAGGCCGCCGCCGCGCCGGCAACGCCCCATCCGGCACCCCACACGGGAATGGACAGGCTTCCGATGTGAACAAGGCGCCTCGGAAAAATCAGAAAGTAATTCAAAATCACATTGAGCAGATTCGTTCCGGTATTCAGGAGCATCGGCGTCCTCGTATCGCCCGTACAGCGAAGAATCGCGGAAAAGACGCCGGATGAACACTGAAAGACGAGAGACAGCATGTAAATGCGGATATAGCGTTTCGCATCCTGCAGAATCTCCTTCGAAGCGCCCATCCACCCAGGCAGGAAACCGGACAGAACAAGACCGACCGCCATCATGAAAAGTCCGAAAACGAGAACAGCAATCACAGCCTGATCCAGAATGCGCCGAACCATGGATGCGTCCCCGGCGCCCGCGTAATATGCAACCTGTACGGAAAAGCCGACGCCCATGGCTGTCAGGATGCCTCCGATCAGCCACGTCGTGGAGGCATTGACCGCGATCGCGGCCGTTGCGCCGGCGCCCAGCGAGCCGACCATCGCCGTGTCGACATAGCTGACCATCGTTATAAGAAGCTGTTCGACAATGGATGGCCATGCCAGCGTCATCAGGATCCTGACCGGCTTCTGTTCAAGATTCAAAGCGCTTTGTTTCATCTGTGCCGCTCCTTTCCGAGTCCGTTTCGCGCAGCAGGCAAGGCGGGTCCGGTTGATGCCTCCTTCCTTTTATGTAACGATTCAGACGCCTCCTCGAAAAAAGTCTGCTGTTTTACGGGGGCGTTTTATGACAT
>CAYUPA010000247.1:0-2996 GCA_964446565.1 uncultured Lachnospiraceae bacterium | reverse complement strand
GTGCTCTTCCATGCTTGTTTTTCTCATTGCGCTGCTGATTACGATATACACTTTCCAGACTTTTTTCTGCGATCTGTTTTCCAGCCATTATAAGGGGGATCCGAATGCGTCCTCCTTGGTCTTTACCGTCCTGTACGGCCTTGTTGTCGGATTGATTTCGCTGATTTTGAAGGGATTCCGTTTTTCTCCTTCTCCGCAGACATGGGCCCTGGGCCTGCTCTGCGCCGTATCGCTGTTTGTTTACAATCTGTCGCTGGTTCGTGCCACACAGAGCGGCCCATACTCCATCGCGTCGATTTCTCTTCTGTTCGGCGGCGTGATCGGACCTGTCGTTCTTTCCGCCCTTGTGCTGCATCAGCCCATCAGCGTTTCCGCCGTTATCGGTCTTATCGTAATGCTGGCGGCGTTTATCGCGCTCAACGCGTCCAAAGTAAACCTTAAAGAAATCCCTTATTCATTCTACATCTGGTGCACGCTTCTGTTCATCGCAAACGGAGCGTTCTGCGTTTTTCTGGCACTGCATTCCACCTCGGCCCCGGAGACCGAACGGCCTGAGATGCTGGTTATCAGCTATCTCGGCTCCGCGATTCTCGCCTTTATCGCTCTCCTCTTCCTCCGAAAAAAGAAAATGCTGCAGGATTTTGCCAAAATCGGCAAACAATCCTGGATTTACGGAGCGATATGCTGGATCTGCGCCACGGCGGGCGTGAAACTGTCTCAGTACGTACTCGGCCTTGTGGAAAATCTTTCCGTATACTATGCCATTGAAAACGGCGGCGTGATGGTCTTTTCCGTATTGCTTTCCATCGCGGTTCTCGGCGAGCGTCCTTCCCGAATCCAGCGGCTCGGAATCGTACTCGCGGTCGGAAGCATTATCCTGCTCAGCTTTTAAGGGGATTCACGCCCTTCGGCCCCTGTGTGTATGACTTGTAAAAATGAACAGTATGGAAAGTATGCAAAGATGAATATTTACAAAGGCTGCCTATTGACATTCAGGGAAACCGAGACGATAATTTTAAAAACGCGGGCCGGGTATGCGATTCGTCTAACTCGCCCTGCGACGGCGCAGTATAATATTGAAAAGGAACATCAAAATGGAAGGAAAAACAAAGCAATATCTGATCGTGACCGTTATCGGAGTGACTCTGTTTGTGGCCCTGTTAAATATTTCGGACGTTCTGACCTTTATGGGGCGGATTGTGAATCTGCTTTTGCCCGTGATCATCGGAGGCATACTGGCACTGTTTATAAACGTTCCCCTGCGCGGAACGGAAAAGCGTCTGAAAAAGCTGCTTAAAAATCGAAAAAGGCGACCGTCGGACAAGACAATCACCTTTATAAGTTTTGTTATCACACTGGTTTGCATAATTCTTGTGGTTATTCTGGCCTTGACTCTTCTCATCCCGGAAATCATCCGCTCCTGTCAAAGCCTGCACGATCAATTAGAAGCGGTCCTTCCGAAGTGGCTTGGATATTTAAAGGACAACAATCAAATCGGATGGCTCAAAGAGTGGCTTTCCGGCCTCAACTGGAAACAGATCGCCGAAAACATTTCCAACAACATCGATATCATTGCCTCGAATGCCGTCGACGCGGTATCCGCCACTGTGAATACCGTTACGACAGCCGGCTTTTCCATCATTGTCGCGATTTATATCTCTCTTGAAAGGGAAATGCTGTGCCGACACGCCGTTAAATTCGCAAACGCTTATCTGAAGCCCGCGCATGCAAACGGGATTTTAAGCTTCTGCCGGTCGTTCCGACAGTCCTTCGCCAGTTTTCTGACCGGACAGTGCGTTGAAGCGGTGATTCTTGGCTTCCTTATGTTTCTGGCCTTCACGATATTCCGGGTTCCCTACGGCACTCTGGCCGGCGTGGTTACGGCGATCTTCGCCCTTATCCCGTATGTGGGAGCGCTTATTTCCTGCTGCATCAGCGTGTTTCTTGTGCTTCTCATCGACCCGATACTGGCGCTTCGCTGTTTGATCGTTTACATGGCCGTCCAGTTCGTTGAGAACCATTTCATCTATCCCCGTGTGGTGGGAGGTTCCGTAGGACTTCCGCCCATATATACACTCATCGCCGCCATGATCGGCGGAAGGCTTTTCGGCATCATAGGTATCATTTTCTTCATTCCGCTGACGGCGGTCATTATCGACTGGATAAAAGCGGGCGCCGCGAAAAGAAGCGCCCGGCGAGACGCCGGGCAAAGCAAGGATAACCCCCAAAGCGAGAACAAACTTCAGAGTGAGGATAAGCCCCTCAGCGAGGTTAAGCCCCTCAGCGGGAATAAATCCTCACAGCGAGGGTAAAGGTAAATCCCTCAGCGAGGTTAAATCCTCACAGTAAGATTAAGCCCTCTCCGTAAACTCTCCGCAATTCCGCGGAGACTGCAGCACATCATTCCGACCGCAGACAACAGCCGTCCCCCTTACCCTTTCCAAAGACCGTGAAGATTGCAGTAGGCATAAACGGCGACTAAAGAATCATCGTCCGTCAGAGCGAATTCCGCTTTGGGCGCGCTCCCGGGCTTTAGAACCTTTCTCTGGGCTCCCTTTACGGTCTCAATCGCAATCCATTCTATGCTGTGGCCGATGTCCATGGGATGTTCCGCGGAACCGACCGCAACCGAGACCTTATTTCCGGCGACCGTATACACGGGAACGTGCTTTTGGGCGGCGGCGCCTTCGGATGTTCCAGGAATCAGTTCCGTCATCTTCTGTCCGCAGCACATCAAAGGAACTCCGCTTTCCTTAACCATGCCGACAAGATTTCCGCATTTTTCACACCGATAAAATTTCATACCAGTACCACCTTTCCTGATGATTCATCAGCAGTTTTCGTGCTGTGAAATATGAGAAAGCATCCCTCCTCATTCAACATCTGTCAAACTGCATTGCAGCATTTTAGCAGATCGATTTGTTGGGAGTTGACGCTCAAAGTCTCTACCGGACGGCTTCCCCGTTTTCATATTCGAGAACGCCTGTGACCGCGAC
>CAYUPA010000246.1:0-3012 GCA_964446565.1 uncultured Lachnospiraceae bacterium | reverse complement strand
AAAGGACCGCTTCCCTCTATTAGAAAAGGAAAGCGGTTCTTTTATGGAAAGCCTTAATCCGAATCGTTATTGACGGTTTCGCGCTGCGGAGTACATTTTCTTCCTGTCGGCCTGTTGAAACACGCTATGAATCTTAAGCAGGCGCTTTGTTCTTTCCTTTCAGAGCCTCGCAAATCACCGCGTAGACATACGACGCGAAGCCGTGGTCCATGCTTCCCCTGAACTCGCGGTATTCCCACAGGGTCTGCGTAAACGCGCTCATTTTCCCGAAGAATTTCTCCGCATCGTCAAGCGCCCGCCGGTATTCTTTCATCCTGAGCAGCGTCTCCATGCGAAGGTAGGCTCCTATGAACGCGTTGACCTCGAAAATCTCCGGCATCTTTCCCTGTCTGTCGGGTCCGAACACACACAGGATCAGGTTTTTAAGGTACGCGTAGCGTTCTTCGTCAAGATCGATTCCGCCAAAGAGCGCCGCGTAATACTGGCACGCCTCGGAACTGTCTGCAAGGACCTGCAGTCTGCCATCCTCCTTTCGCACGGCGTGGTCGAGAAAATACCGTCCGTTAAAAGACTGACTTACGGCGGCGCGGCGCACCTCGCCGGCGCGGCGCCGACATTCTCCGTCGCCGTACAGATGTCCAATGGCGTCAAGCGCCCGCGCGTACAGGAAGTTTGTCGGATAATTCACGTCCTTCGTCCATTCGTTCGCCTTGCTCCACTCCACGAAATTCCACGCCGGCAGGTCCTCCAGAAGGCCGTCTTCGTTCTCGTAACGCCGGTAGAACCCCAGCAGACCGTATATACTGTCCCTGAAAGCCTCCGCCATATCTTCGTGCCCGCGCGTCAGAACATATTCCTCGGCTTCCAGAATATACCACAGGGTCCACTGCGGGATAAAGCTCTGTTCCCCCGGCGGCATATCGGACGGATAGCACATCGGCAGCACCCCTTCCGGATATTCGCCGCGATTCTGAAACAGCCGGTAGTTTTCCAGAAAGGCGTCCTCAACCGCCGTCTTTCCTGTGATCGCGTATTCCGCCTTTGCAGTAAAATAGGAATCGCAAAGCCACCCGCCCCGTTCCCTCGACGGGCAGTCGGTATACAGATCTACGGCATTATGCGCGAACGTGCGGACCGCCGCGTTCATAATGTTCTTCTGCGCCGCAGTTTCACATTCCGGAACCGAAACGCCGCTTACGTCATATGCATAGGATTTCATCCCGAACGAGCGGACCGTTACAGGTCCTTTCTTCGCCATCACGATTACATACCGGAAAGTATAAGGCTCGAAGCTCATGATCTTCCGTTCGCCCTCACCCGGCAGATATTCCAGAACGTTCTCCGCGTTCATTCCGGAAAACCTGAACTCCTCTCCTTCAAAAAATTCGCTGAAGCCGACGACCACATCGCTTTCGGCGCGGCCCGCGATTTCAGCCGTCAGGAAGCCGGCCTCGATCCTTCCGAAATCAAAGACGGCATACTCTCCTTCCGTAAGCGTCAGTTCCAGCTTTTTCCGCCTCTCCTTCACGGTCTGGCGCTGACGCTGTATCCACGGGAACGGACGGAAAGGAATCTCACCGTCTTCGTACCGTCCCCAGTCTTCCGAAATATCGGCCCATGAATACCTGTGATTGCGGTAAGGCAGGGTATCGTCGAAGGCGAATTCGCCGACGCGGTCCGCCTCGATAAGCGTCCTTTCCGTATAATCCGGATACGGCGCCCTTCGCTTTAGAACTTTCGGCGGTTCCCATCCCTCCGTCTCTTTAAGGGGCATGATCTGCGCCCCGCAGCTTTCCCCGCAGAGCGACTGGACGCCGCGGTAATCCCAGACTTCCGAAAAATGCCGCTGCACCGAGTACCGGTCCGTCTTCTGCACCCGCACGCCCGGCAGAAAGCCCTCGAAATCTTTTCCCGTATACGCGATGACGTCCTCTTCCGCGCGGATCTCCGCCATGATGAAGGAAGGCTGCCTTACGGTGCTGAGGCTCCGGCAGTAATAGCCCGCCGCCTCGACGACGACGCGGTTCCTTCCCTTTGGAAGCGGCAGCACGTCCTCGCGCACATACCCTTCGGCGGCCCTTGCCGGCCCGAACGCCAGAAATTCGCCGTTTACGAAAATCCGGTAAAATGCCGTCCCCGCGATGTGAAGACATGCGCCTTCCGGAACCTCCGCCGCCGTCGTAAAGACCGCGTGGATATTCATCTCCCTCTCCTTGCCTCTGATCCATATCGGCTCAGCTTTCAAAAACATTTTTCTTCCCTCCTTCTTTCTCCGGAATCCGGATTGGTTCATTGTACCATGCTTTTCCGCGCTTTGCCATACCTTACCTTAAATGCCTTGAGTGAACCGGCGGTTTGATGCCTGTACAGTAAATTCCCAAAGCAAATTCCACACCGGGATTTACTTTGGGGATTTACTTTGGGGATTTGCGGACGATGACAATACAACGAAGATACTCAGAAATCACTTGATACTGCGGCCCGCGATGGAGTATAATGCTAATTAAGAGCGAGGCGAAGCGCCACTGGCAATAATTACGGCAAGGGAAAGGAGGGCGCGTGTGCCCAGAACGGTATTTATAGGCGGCGATCGTTTTGAGACGATTCGAGAAAAAAACTATTTCTACGTGGATAAAACAGATTTTATCCGGCAATGGTGGGATCAGGGCGGTCTTGTGACCGCGATCATGCGCCCGCGCCGTTTCGGAAAGACACTGACCCTGAACATGACAGAGTGCTTTTTCTCCGTGAAATACACCGGACGGGGGGATCTCTTTGAGGGCCTTTCAATTTGGAAGGAGGGGCGTTTCCGTAAACTTCAGGGCACTTATCCGGTCCTGTTTCTGAGTTTTGCCGAAGTAAAGGATGCTGCTTTTGAGGAAGCAAGAAGAAACATCTGTACCCTGATCCAGAAACTGTATCTGGAAAACGACTTCCTTCTTGAAGGCAATTTATTAAAAGAAAAAGAGAAGGCACAATTTAATCGTATTGACGAGGACATGCCGGACAGGG
>CAYUPA010000245.1:473-3025 GCA_964446565.1 uncultured Lachnospiraceae bacterium | reverse complement strand
CTTCCCTTGGCGCCGACCGCGTTACGCTCGCGCTGCTGTGCGAGGCCTATGATGAGGAAGAGTTAAAGGACGGGGACGTGCGCACGGTTCTGCGTCTGAATCCGGCGCTGGCCCCGGTTAAGATTGCGGTGCTTCCGCTTTCCAAAAAGCTCTCCGATTCCGCGATAAAGCTGTATGAGACGCTCTCCGAAGAGTACTGCTGCCAGTACGACGAAACGGGCAGCATCGGCAAGCGCTACCGCCGTCAGGATGAGATCGGCACGCCGTACTGCGTTACGGTGGATTTTGAAACGGCAGACGACGGCTGCGTTACGGTTCGTCACCGGGACAGCATGGAGCAGGAGAGAGTGGCCGTCTCGTCCCTGTCCGGGTATTTCGCCGGCCGGTTCCGCCTGTAGGGGACCCTTTCCGGCGAACGATTCTTTTGTTATAATATGAATCCGATCTGTACGGTGGGATCATATCATAAAGCACTACTTACTTATAACAGGAGGTATTTTACATGAAAAAATGGGTTTACCTGTTCAGAGAGGGCAACGCCGGCATGAGGAACCTGCTCGGCGGCAAGGGCGCGAACCTGGCGGAGATGACCAATCTCGGGCTTCCGATCCCGCAGGGGTTTACCGTCACGACCGAAGCCTGCACGGATTATTATGAGAGCGGAAAGCAGATTACGGAGGAAATTCAGAGTCAGATTTTTGATGCGCTGGCGTGGCTTGAAAAGGAAAACGGCCGGCGGTTCGGCGATACGGAGAATCCCCTGCTGGTTTCCGTCCGCTCCGGCGCCCGCGCGTCCATGCCGGGCATGATGGATACGATCCTCAACCTCGGACTGAACGACGTGTCGGTCGAGGGTTTTGCGAAGAAGACCGGAAATCCGCGTTTCGCTTATGATTCCTATAGACGTTTTATTCAGATGTTCTCCGATGTTGTGATGGGCATTTCCAAGTCTTTTTTCGAGAAAATCATTGACGAGGTTAAGGAAGCGAAGGGCGTAAAATACGATATCGAGCTGACCGCCGAGGATATGAAGGAACTGATCGCGCGGTTCAAGGCCGTATATAAGGAGTCCATGAACGGAGAGGAGTTCCCGCAGGACCCGAAGGTCCAGCTGATGGAGGCCGTCAAGGCCGTCTTCCGCTCCTGGGATAATCCGCGCGCGATCGTATACCGGCGCATGAACGATATTCCCGGCGACTGGGGCACCGCGGTCAACGTACAGACCATGGTCTTTGGCAATATGGGCGATACGTCCGGCACAGGCGTCGCGTTTACGCGCAATCCTTCCACCGGCGCGAAGGGTATCTACGGCGAATATCTGATCAACGCGCAGGGCGAGGACGTCGTCGCGGGCGTCCGCACGCCGCAGCCGATCACGAAGCTGGCCGAGGACCTTCCGGAATGTTATAAGGAATTCATGGAAAACGCCATGAAGCTCGAGAACCATTACCGCGATATGCAGGACATGGAGTTTACAATTCAGGAAGGGAAGCTGTATTTCCTGCAGACCCGCAACGGCAAGAGGACCGCGCAGGCCGCGATCACGATCGCCTGCGATCTCGTGGACGAGGGCATGATTACGCCGCAGGAGGCGGTATCCCGCATCGAAGCGAAATCTTTGGATCAGCTTCTGCATCCGACCTTTGATCCGGACGCCCTGAAAGCCGGCGAGGTCATCGGCGAGGCCCTTCCCGCTTCACCCGGCGCCGCCGCGGGCAAGGTGATGTTTACGGCGGAAGAAGCCAAGGAAGCCGGCATCGGCGGCAGAGGAGAACGGGTCATTCTGGTGCGCCTTGAGACCTCCCCGGAGGATATCGAAGGAATGCACGCCTCGCAGGGCATCCTGACCGTCCGCGGCGGCATGACTTCGCACGCGGCCGTCGTTGCGCGCGGCATGGGCACCTGCTGCGTATCCGGCTGCGGCGACATCCGCATCGATGAGGAAGCGAAAGTCTTTGAACTGGGCGGCTATACCTTCCATGAGGGCGATTATATTTCGCTGGACGGCTCGACCGGCAAAATCTATAAGGGCGACATCAAGACGGTGGAGGCTTCCGTAAGCGGCAACTTCGCTACAATTATGAAGTGGGCGGACGAGTTCCGCACGCTGCAGGTCCGCACGAACGCGGATACGCCGGCGGACACGATCAACGCCGTGAAGCTCGGCGCGGAGGGCATCGGCCTTTGCCGGACCGAGCACATGTTCTTCGGCGAGGACCGGATTCCGAAGTTCCGCCGCATGATTCTTTCCGACACCGTAGAGCAGAGAGAAGAAGCCTTAAAGGCAATTGGCGAGTATCAGAAGGCCGATTTCAAGGCGATGTATATCGCTCTCGAAGGCCGTCCGATGACCGTCCGTTATCTCGATCCCCCGCTGCATGAGTTCGTTCCGACGGAGGAAGAAGATATTAAGTCGCTCGCCGACGATATGGGGCTGACCGTGGCGCAGGTGAAGGCGAAGTGCGACGCCCTGCACGAGTTCAACCCGATGATGGGCCATCGCGGCTGCCGCCTTGCGGTGACCTATCCGGAAATCGCAAAAATGCAGACCC
>CAYUPA010000245.1:0-463 GCA_964446565.1 uncultured Lachnospiraceae bacterium | reverse complement strand
GGTCGGCGAGAAGAAAGAGCTTAAGTATGCCAAGGACATCGTGGTTGAGGTCGCCTAGCAGGTGAAGGCCGAAAAGGGGTCCGACATGCAGTATCACATCGGCACGATGATCGAGATTCCGAGAGCGGCGCTGACCGCGGATCAGATTGCCGAGGAGGCGGAATTCTTCTCCTTCGGCACCAACGATCTGACGCAGATGACGTTCGGCTTCTCCCGTGACGATGCCGGAAAGTTCCTCGATTCCTATTATCAGGCGAAGATTTACGAGTCCGATCCGTTTGCCCGTCTCGATACGGCCGGCGTCGGCCAGCTGGTGAAGATGGCCGCGGAGAAGGGCCGCGCGACCCGCCCGGATATCAAGCTGGGAATCTGCGGCGAACACGGCGGCGATCCGAGTTCCATCGAGTTCTGCCATAACGTCGGTCTGAACTACGTTTCCTGTTCTCCGTTCCGCGTTCCGATC
>CAYUPA010000244.1:0-3034 GCA_964446565.1 uncultured Lachnospiraceae bacterium | reverse complement strand
ATGCGGTCGCAGATCTCGCGGACGTCGCCCTCGCAGTCTTCGCAGTTGTTCAGTACCGTAACCTTTACCAGTTCCCGCGCTTCAAGCGCGGCGCCGATGGCCGCGACCACGTCCGGCGATACACCCTGCCTGCCGATCTGAAAAATCGGCGCGAGCGTGGACCCCATTGCGCGAAGATACGCTCTTTGTTTCGATGTTATCATGACCCTCTCCCCCAACCCGGATAAACCGGAACCAAAAGTCCGCCGTTATGCGGCTCAGGCATAGTATTCAAATTGAATGCCGCCGACTTCGATCGTATCGCCTTCCTGAATCTGCATTTCGATCAGACGGTCGATCACGCCGCGCTCGCGAAGAAATTTCTGGAAAAAAGCGAAGCCCCGTTCGCTCTCCAGATTCGTATAGCCCAGCATCTTATCAATCGGTCGCCCGGCAATATGATACACGCCGTCCGGATCGATCATCACCTCGATCCCGCCGTCCTCCTCCGCTCCGCGCGGGACGGAATCCTCCGTAAAGAATTCGGGCTCAAACACGGCCGGCGTATCTTCGCGAAGCTGATCGCGGATTGCCACGACAGCATCCAGCAGTTCGCGAACGCCCTGTCCGGTCGCCGCGGAGATCGGGAAAAGCGGAACATTCTGTTCTTCGCAGTACTTTGTAAGCGCCTCGTAAAAAAGCGCCGAATCCGGAAGGTCCATTTTGTTGGCGCCGACCACCTGCGGAAGCGCGGCGAGCTTCGGGCTGTAAAGAGCAAGCTCCCGGTTAATGCGGATCAGGTCCTCGACCGGGTCCCGGCCGTCTACGCCCGCGGCGTCCACCAGATGAATCAGGACCCGCGTGCGCTCGAGGTGCCGCAGAAATTCATGGCCGAGGCCCGCTCCATCCGCCGCCCCCTCGACAAGACCGGGGATATCGGCAACGACAAGCGTTTTCCCATAGGAAAGCCGCACGAGTCCGAGCTGCGGAACCAGCGTCGTAAAGGGATAGTCGGCGATCCTGGGCCTCGCGTTCGAAACTGCGGCCAGAAATGTGGATTTGCCTGCATTCGGACAGCCAAGAAGTCCGACGTCCGCAAGAACCTTAAGTTCCAGCTTCACAGAAAGGCCCTTCCCTTCCTGCCCGGGCTGCGCGTATTTCGGAATCTGCATCGTCGGCGTCGCGTAATGCTGATTCCCTTTTCCGCCCTTGCCGCCGGTGAGGAGCGTCTCCCGCATGTTCGGAGCCGACATGTCCTTAATGACAAGACCGCTCTTCGCCTCTTTGATCACGGTTCCGACCGGAACATGAAGGATTAAGTCCTCTCCTTTCAGTCCAAAGCGGTTCCTGCTGCTTCCGTCCATGCCGTTCTTCGCGGCGTATTTCCGTTTTCCCCGAAAATCATAGAGCGTATTCAGATTTTCGTCCGTTACGAAAACGACATCACCGCCTTTGCCGCCGTCGCCCCCGTCGGGTCCTCCGTTCGGAACGTATTTTTCCCGCCGGAATGAAACGCAGCCGTTGCCGCCCTTGCCGGATTCAATATAGATCGTTACCTCGTCAACAAACATAAATCCTCCTGATATAAGGAAAAACAGGTTCCAAATAAATACTTATTTGAAACCTGCCAGGCGGGATTCGTCACAAGCTCAAACAGCCTCCTCGACCGGATAAACGGAAACCTGCTTCTTGTCACGGCCCTTTCTCTCGAACTTAACACGTCCGTTAATCAGAGCGAACAGGGTATCGTCACTGCCGATACCGACGTTCCTGCCCGGATGGATGCGGGTGCCTCTCTGCCGGTACAGGATATTCCCTGCTTTTACAACCTGCCCGTCGGCTCTCTTCGCTCCGAGACGCTTGGACTCGGAATCACGGCCGTTCTTTGTGGAACCAACTCCTTTTTTATGAGCAAATAATTGAAGATTCATCTGCAGCATACCTGCCACCTCCTTTTCTGCTATCATTTCACTGCGGGTACATCCAATCCCCTTATCGTAATATACTTCTCTCCGTACCGGTCTCTGATCGCGATAAGACCCAGCGCGAGCGACTGCAGAAGCAGCTGCGCCTTCTCGTTATCCGCATCTTCGACCGTACAGGTTACGAGACCGTCCGCCTCCGTGTACCGGAGCCTTGCCTCTGTCAGAGCCTCGATGGAATTGACCGCATTGACGGCCAGAGCGGATACGGCGGAACAGACGATGTCCTGCCCTTCCTCCGCGTATGCCGCATGGCCGCGAATCTGAAACTGCCGGATGCGCCCTCTCTCATCACGGATAAAACTCGCTTTGATCATGCGCGGGACAGCCTTACGCGCTGATCGAATCGATCTTCAGCTTTGTGTAATACTGTCTATGACCGTTCTTTTTGTGATAGCCCTTCTTGGACTTGTACTTGTAGACGACGACCTTCTTATCGCGGCCTTCCGCAACCGTCGTCGCCTTCACGGCAGCGCCCTCAAGATACGGACTGCCGACCTGAATCCCATCATCCGCGGCTACCATCAGGACCTTGTCGAAGGTATACTCTTCCCCTTCGATGAGACCCAGTTTCTCAACGGAAATGACGTCTCCTTCCTGTACCCGGTACTGCTTTCCGCCGGTTTCAATTACAGCGTACATCCAGGCACCTCCTTTTCTCATAAAATCGCCGGATTCGGCACTCTGGGCAGAGTTTAATAAGCCTCTCCGAGCGGCAACATCAGAATGATATCATAATACCCTCCGGATGTCAATAAAAACGCGCGGGAAAATGCGAAGGATAGCTTCTGAATCCGTTTTCCTGATATGTTTTTGAAGTCCTTTATATTTTGAGCGCGCTGATTTCAGAGGGAGAAAGACCGCTGATCCGGGCGATCACATCAAGCGGAAAAGACTCCTGCAACATTTTCCTTGCGGTTTCAACAGCATTTTCCCGTTTTCCTTCGGCAAGCCCCTCCGTGCGGCCTTTCACAAGCCCTTCGGCACGGCCCTCGGCAAGCCCCTCCGTGCGGCCTTCCACAAGCCCCTCGGCACGGCCCTCGGCAAGCCCCTCCGCACGGCCCTCCTCTATT
>CAYUPA010000243.1:0-3044 GCA_964446565.1 uncultured Lachnospiraceae bacterium | reverse complement strand
CCAGCGCGCCCCAGCCGCTTCCTGATAGCAGAAGTTCTTCCGCGGGAGAGGTCGCCGCTTTTTTCGTATCCTTGAGCAGCTTCTCCAGCTGCTCGGCGGAACACAGCTCCTCCAGCGCTTTTTCCGTGGCCTCTGCCGCCCCGTGCCAGTCGCCGTGGACCCGTTCCGGCGCGACTTTAAGCGCGCCGTAGCCTTCCATCCATTCCCACGCGGTATTCGGCGGCATCGGCAGCGTTTCATACTGCGTAGAAGCCAGCCCCGCCTGAATTTCCGCGTAACGGCCGTCCTCTCCGTCCTTTGTCAAAAATGACTGCCATTTGGCGCCTCCGCGCCCCTGTCCCCACACAAACAGTTTTCGTCCTTTGAGGCGTCCTGTGGAAAACTGAGTGAGCCCATAGCCATTCTCATCCAGATAGGCCGTATATTTCCTCGCTTCCGGCGGAATATGCCAGAAATAATCGATCGCCTGCTGGTTGTTCGACGGGTAAGTGATGTCCACTCCTTCATAGAATGGCACTGGATTCTTTCCCACCATGCCGCCCCGATTATTGTATGTATCGTCGGCATGGATGATATTTCGGGCCTTCGGATTCTCCCGCACCGCGATATTGGTCCACCAGTACATCGGCGTCACCTCCGGATTTGGATTCACAATCCGCATACGGGAAAAAAGCACTCGCGAATCCTCCGGCAAAAAGAAATCCATCTGATAAACACAGCGCCGAATCCGTTCATATTCATACATGCGGAGCACCGGCGTCCCGTCGGCAAGACGCGCGCGGGCGGTAAAAAGGGGCGAACATGTATAGGGATGGTGGCCTACCATGCCGCAGTTAAACTCCACTCCGCCGGAAAGCCATGCGCTGCGCACCGCGAGATTGCAGGGGCGTACCATGGTGTTTGTGTACAGCAGATCTTTCCCCGCTTCCTTGTCATACAGCGACCACATTCTTCCGCCAAGCTCAGGAAGAAAGACTGCCTTTAAATACTGGTTTTCCAGCGTCACGCAGAAAAAGTCCCTGTTTTGCGCGGACCGGTCGTATCCGTCCTGCATTCGGTACGGGAAAATGGACGCCAGAAAGCCGTACCCGATGTACAGCCCGTCGTCCTCGTCCAGCGCGGTTTTTGTCATCTGCTGGAGATTGCGCATCTGCGTCACCGACGGCAGCGGGGATTCCTCCCCAAAGCGGGCGGATGGCAGCGTTATGGTTCCTGTGATCATGCTCATGGCAAAGTCCTCCTGCTATTAAATTTCTTCTGCTATAAGCAGGGCCAGAGGCTGAGTGACCTCTGGCCTTGCTGCGTTTGCAGGCTTTCGTGTCCTGTGCGTCCCGCAAAGGCTGCAGCAGCCTTTCAGCGGCGGATGTGGATTTTCGTACCCACGCGTGTACCACAGGTATCAGGAAAGCGCCTCAAGCAGACGTTTTTTCGCTGCAAGGAACCGGTTTACGTCATACTCTACATCCTTAAAGGATCGAAATACGCTTTCGCAGATTTCATCCGCCAGCGCCTTATCGGTCTTTGCAAGCTGAGAAAGCATCTCATACTCCTCCGCGCTCTCCCGTTCCGCCTCCAGCCGGATGGACATCCACGGCGCCCCTTTGCCCGGATAAATCACATGCGTGTCGCCCGCCGGCAGGAAGCCAACGCTGTCGGCGTTGTGGTGTTCCGGACAGTTCTGGGTAAACGGATCCTGCCCCGGCTGGTAAACATTGGACGCCCAGTGCAGGAAACCCGTGAGATTGAACTTATAATTGCCCCAGTGCAGATACCGGGTGGACAACAGCGGATAATCCATAAAACGGTTGATATAGCCCGGCTCACGCGGACCGCAGCATACATAGTGCCAGATTTCATCCCCGGCCGCGCGAAGCCCTTCCCACTCGTTCCGATGTTTGTCGTATTCCGCATTTAACGGAACCCAGATATCCAGCGCTCCGTATACATCCCCGTACGACATGGCGTCGATCAGGCGGATCTCCGGCATGATCCTGCGCACCAGGCCGCAGAGCGCGCGGTATTCCGTCCAGTTATTCTCGTTCGGCTCATCCGCGACGCCCATCACGAATCGGTCCAGCCAGCCGTTTCCCTTCAGCACATTCCTAAGAGCGGGCAGATATTGCTCCAGATAGCAGTACCCTTCATAGGACATCGCCGGAATTTTGCCCTGAAGCAGGATGGTGGATCCTTTCCAGCTCTTCCGGCGCCCTACGGACGGCGCGTTGAAATACTTCATCCCGGCCGCCTCATACCGTTTCACCTGTGCGATAAAGTCCGAAAAGTCAAATTCCCATTTGTTGTCCCCTGTCTGCTTCGCGGTTATGTTGCCCGTATACATCATATTTTGATGCATACGGCGCAGCATGGCAAGGTACTGCGCCTCCAGCGCATAGTATTCCGGCGAACCCAGCGGCACGCCGTGATACTGCGCGCATTTTTCGGAACTAAAGCCTACGATTATTTTCAGGGTCTCCTCCGGCACGGCGGCATTGTATATTTTGAGTTTCAGCGGAATCTCCGTCCCGTTGACCCTGACCACGGAACTATAATCGCCAGCCTGCGCTTCCGGGTCAATTTTTATGGATACGTAAATGCCGCCGACGCCGTTCGTAAGGTCGAGCGTCCCGTCAAAGGGGCGCAGACAGTCGTACAGCTGATACGGCGCCACCCGCTCTGGATAATGGGGCGCGTACTGCTCAGGTTCGATTCCCTGATTCCGCTCAACCATAACGGGCGTAAGCGTATAAACCTCCGGCGCGGCCCCGGCCGGCAGTTCGCCGAAGGTAACCTCCGTCTGCGAGGAGGCAAGGCCGCTCAGCAAAATCTGAAAACAGGCATAACTACCCCGCGCGGCAAAGGTTTCCGCGGCAGCCGACGCGGACGGATAATCCCACACGTCCGGATACGTAAATTCCGCCGCGGAAACGACAGTATATTTCATTTATGAACCCCTCCTTTTTGAACTGATGATACTGTTAAGAATAAAATTGATTCAAATCCAAGTAACACAAACTTCCCGCAAAGCCGACAGAACCTGTGCGCAA
>CAYUPA010000242.1:2355-3048 GCA_964446565.1 uncultured Lachnospiraceae bacterium | reverse complement strand
CATCGAAAATATCGAACCCATGGGCGTTCACACCGGAGATTCCTTCTGCAGTGCGCCGATGCTGACGATTTCCGAGGACGTACAGAAGCGTTTGCAGGAGCAGGCCTACCGGATTGTCGAAGCGATTCAGGTCATCGGCGGAACGAACGTCCAGTTTGCGCACGATCCGAAGACCGGCCGTATCATCGTCATAGAAATCAATCCGCGGACCTCCCGCTCCTCCGCTCTCGCCTCCAAGGCGACGGGCTTCCCGATCGCGCTGATCTCCGCGAAACTCGCCTGCGGTTTGACGCTGGATGAAATTCCCTGCGGAAAATACGGCACGCTCGATAAATACGTGCCCGGAGGCGGCGCGGTCGTATTGAAATTCGCGCGCTGGGCTTTTGAAAAATTCAAGGGGGCGGACGATAAGCTGGGCACCCAGATGCGGGCCGTGGGCGAGGTCATGAGCATCGGCAAAACCTACAAGGAGGCCTTCCAGAAAGCGATCCGCAGTCTGGAAACCGGCCGCTACGGTCTCGGCGGCGCCAAAAATTTCGCGGAATTGAGCGTCGACGAGCTGATGGAACGCCTGCAGAACCCCTCGAGCGAACGGCAGTTTCTGATGTACGAGGCGCTTCGCAAGGGCGTTTCCGTTGAAACCCTGCATGAGCTGACCCGGATCAAGCCCTATTTTATCGAACAGATGAAAGA
>CAYUPA010000242.1:0-2345 GCA_964446565.1 uncultured Lachnospiraceae bacterium | reverse complement strand
GGATGAGGAGGAAGAACTCCGGCAATACGCCGGATCCCTGCCTCCGAAGGATCTTTTGCGCAGGGCGAAGCTGGACGGATTCTCCGACCGGTATCTGGCCGGGCTTCTCGGCCTTTCGGAGGATGCCGTCCGGGAGGCCCGCGAGGCAATCGGCGTGACAGAAGCATGGGAAGGGGTGCATGTAAGCGGCACCGCCGATTCCGCCTACTATTATTCCACCTATCATACGAAGGGTCAAAGTCCGGTTCACAGCGACCGTCCCAGGATCATGATTCTGGGCGGGGGTCCGAACCGCATCGGACAGGGAATCGAATTCGACTACTGCTGCGTTCACGCTTCGCTCGCTCTTAAAAAGCTGGGATTTGAAACCATCATCGTCAACTGCAACCCCGAGACGGTATCCACGGACTACGATACCTCCGACAAGCTGTATTTTGAGCCGCTGACGCTGGAGGATGTACTCAGCATCTACCGCAGGGAGAAACCCCTCGGGCTGATCGCCCAGTTCGGCGGGCAGACCCCGCTCAATCTGGCGGATTCGCTGAAGGCAAACGGCGTCAACATTCTGGGCACGGCCCCGGAAACCATCGATATGGCGGAGGATCGGGACCTGTTCCGCGCGATGATGAAGCGGCTTTCGATTCCGATGCCGGAATCCGGCATGGCTGTGACCGTTGAGGAGGCTCTCAAAATCGCCGGTGAAATCGGCTATCCTGTGATGGTCCGCCCCTCCTTCGTCCTCGGGGGACGCGGCATGGAAGTCGTCTATGACGATGCGATGATGACGTTTTATATGAAAGAGGCCGTCGGCGTAAGCCCCGACCGTCCGATTCTGATCGACCGTTTTCTCCATCACGCGACCGAATGTGAGGCCGACGCGATCAGCGACGGCGAAAACGTCTACGTGCCGGCGGTCATGGAGCATATCGAGCTGGCCGGCATCCACTCCGGCGACTCCGCCTGCATTCTGCCGCCCCGCTCTCTGACAGCGGAACAGATCGAAACGATCAAGGACTATACGCGCCGCATCGCCCGCGAGATGCACGTTGTCGGCCTGATGAATATGCAGTACGCGATCGAAGACGGGGTCGTCTTCGTTTTGGAAGCGAACCCGCGCGCCTCCCGCACCGTTCCGCTGGTCTCAAAGGTCTGCGGCATCAACATGGTTCAGCTTGCGACCGAAATCATGACCGCGCCGCTTTCCGGCCGCCCGTCTCCGGTACCCGGCTTAAAAGAACGGGTCATTCCGTATTACGGCGTCAAGGAAGCGGTCTTCCCCTTCAACATGTTCCCGGAAGTCGACCCGCTTCTCGGTCCCGAAATGCGCTCCACCGGCGAAGTGCTGGGGCTTTCCTCCAATTTCGGCAAGGCTTTCTTTAAGGCGCAGGAAGCAACCAAAACGCCGCTTCCGCTTGCCGGTACCGTTCTGCTCAGTGTGAGTACGCGTGATAAGCAGGAACTCGTCGAAGTCGCGAAGGGCTTCCATGATCTTGGATTTTCGATTCTCGCGACCGGCTCCACCTATGAACGGATTGCGGATGCCGGTATTCCCGCGGAAAAAATCAAGAAGCTCTACGAGGGGCGGCCGAATATTCTGGATGCCGTCGCCAACGGTAAGATTCAGCTGATCGTCAACACCCCCATCGGCAAAAAAGGCGCCTTCGACGACAGCTATATCCGGAAAAACGCCATCAGGCAGCGGATTCCGTATATGACCACGATGGCCGCCGCCAAGGCGACGATCGAAGGTATCCGGGCGGTAAAAGAATCGGCGGGCTCTCCGGTGCAGTCCCTGCAGACCTACCACAGCCTGATCCGGGAGAAAACGGAGTAAGCGGATAACGCCGAAACCGCAGGCTAAAAAAACCGGATGCGCTTTGCATCCGGTATAATAAAGAGATAATTCATCGTGTGTATCACACTGCATAATGGGGTTACCGTGTTATGATATCATACCTCCTGTCAGATTTCAACAGGAAATTCAATTTTCCTCCAGAATACTTAAAAACTCCTCGCCGGACAGCGTTTCCTTTTCCAGCAGAACATCCGAGACTCTCTGAACCTTATCCTTGTTTTCGACCAGAAGTTTGATCGCCTTCTGATGCTGCGTCTTGATGATGTTAAGAATTTCGGCGTCGACCTCGGTCTGCGTTTCGGCGCTGCAGTTGGACACCGGCCTGCCGTCCATGTAGGCGCTTGAAGGAGATTCCAGCCCGACCATATCGAACCGCTCGGTCATGCCGTACATCGTGACCATACGGCGCGCGGTTTCCGTAGCCTGCTCGATATCGTTGGAGGCGCCGGTCGAAACTTGCCCGAGCATGACCTCCTCCGACGCGCGGCCG
>CAYUPA010000241.1:0-3063 GCA_964446565.1 uncultured Lachnospiraceae bacterium | reverse complement strand
CCCAACACCCGCAAATTGACTCAGTTGTTTATAGATATTATTTCAGATATAAAATCCAAAAGAGGCGCTGAAATTATTTCGGACATCAAAGACATGTTAAAATCTGTTTTAGCGCCTGATGATATATTCGAGGAAAAATTGCGCGGATCTATATACGATGATAATCCGGAGGCAACGCGTTTCATTCTGTGCAATATAGAAGCACAACATCAAACAAAAGAGATATATTCCGATTTGTGGAAGAGAGACGCAAACAATAAATATGTTTGGACTATTGAGCATATCTTCCCCGAAGGCAGCAATATTCCGAATGAATGGGTGAATATGGTTGCAGACGGCGACAAATCAAAAGCAATGCAAATTAAAACGGAGGCGGTCACGAGACAAAAGCCGAGTTTCATCTGGATAAGCGTTCGGATCTGGATCATAAGATCGTCCTTCGCTGAGAAAATGCCGATATGAAAGCAGAGAAAATGCCGATATGAAAAAAGAAGGAGGCAGAGATGAGTTTTGAATCGCCAGGGACGGCTCCTTTGACACCGGAGGAGCGCAGGACCCTTCAAATCACGGATGTGCGCTGCTGCGATATCGATCACATGCCGAAGAGGTCGACGCTGCTTAAAATCTATACGAATCACGGTCTTGTCGGCTATGGCGAGGTGCGCGACGGATCGAGCCGCACGTACGCGCTGATGCTCAAGAGCCGGATTCTGGGAGAGAATCCCCTGAACGTCGAAAAGATTTTCCGGCGTATTAAGCAGTTTGGAGGAAACGCAAGACAGGGCGGCGGCGTTTCCGGCATCGAGGTCGCTCTGTGGGATATCGCGGGGAAGGCGTGGGGTGTGCCCTGCTGGCAGCTGCTGGGCGGAAAGGCGCGCGATAAAGTACGCGTTTACTGTGATACGGACGTAGAGGGGAAGCACTCGGGGCACGAAATGGGTCTCGCTCTGCAGAAAAGGATGAATGCGGGCTTTACCTTTCTGAAAATGGACCTTGGCATCGGCCTGATCATCGATGAACCGGGGGCGCTTACAGCGCCTCTCGGCTTTCTGGACGACCTGAAAAAGTACGCCGGTCATTCCCTGTCGGAACCGCAAGGCTCCATGGATTCGTCACAGATGGTTACAAAGAGTTATGAATTCAATACCATCGCGCATCCGTTCACGGGAATCCGTTTGACGGAAAAGGGGATGGACCTTCTGGAAAGTTATGTCCGGCAGGCGCGCGAGGTGATCGGGTACGAGGCGCCGCTTGCGATCGACCATTTGGGGCATATCGGCGTTGAAGATGCGATTCGGCTCTCCCGCCGGCTGGAAAAATACAATATTGCGTGGATGGAAGACATTGTGCCGTGGTTTTACACCGACCAGTATGTACGTTTTCGCAATAATTCCAGTGTGCCGGTCTGCACGGGAGAGGATATCTATCTGAAAGAGAACTTCGAGCGGCTCTTTGCGGCGGGAGCGGTTTCGGTCATTCATCCGGATATTCTGACGGCGGGCGGCATGATGGAAACGAAAAAGATCTGCGAATCCGCGTATGAACACGGCGTCGCCTGTGCCCTGCACATGGCGGAGAGTCCGATCGGCGCGATGGCGGCGGTGCATGTTGCCGCGGCGCTGCCGCAGGTCATGGCGATGGAATTCCATTCGTTTGACGTACCGTACTGGCAGGATATCGCGCAGGGCATCGCCAGACCTCTTATTCAAAACGGTTTTATCGATGTGCCGGATACGCCCGGCCTTGGGATTGAGAGCCTGAATGAGGACCTGATCGGGCGGCTCGTCAGTCCGGCGTTTCCGGGACAGTGGGAACCGACGGATCAGTGGGATCACGATATCTGCAACGACAGACTGTGGAGCTGAAACTGGAAAACCCGGCGAATTTCCTTTCGTAACCTGAAACTGGGAAATAAGCCGGATTTTTTTGCAGCCCGAAACGTAGGTCTTCGATCTGTCATACGGGCGGCACTCACGGGACGTTTTACAATGTATTTGGCCATTTTTCGTAATATTATTTAGAGAATAATTCTGTTATAATGCACACACTGTTATTTTTATTCCGACTTTTTTGCGGCCGGAGATATTCCGACTTTTTGCGGCTGGAGATAACCCGACTAATTTACGGCCGGAGACAGGAGGCGATTTGAAACAATGAAAGCGGCAGAGGAAATCAAAAAGATCGATATTCACGCGCATATCATCGAGCATCCCGATCTGGTGCCGAAAGAGGGCGGCAACAACAGCCGGATGCTGACAGCGGACGAACTGCTGGAGTATTACGACAGGCTTCAGATCGAAAAGGGCGTGCTCCTTCCCCTCGTTTCCCCGGAAGCGGCGTATGCCATTTCCACCAGCGAGACATGCAAGGCGGCGGCGGACCGCTTCCCGGATCGCTATGAATGGTTCTGCGGCGTCGATCCGCGCAACGGCGGAAACCATGAGAAGGCGAATCTTTCGACTCTCCTGAATCATTATAAGGCCCTCGGCGCGAAAGGGGTCGGCGAACTTACCGCGAATCTCTATGCGGACGACCCGAAGATGGACAATCTGTTCGCGCATTGCGAGGCGTGCGATATGCCGGTAATCTTTCATGTCTCTACAAAGTGCGGGAAAGATTACGGAATTGTGGATGACCTCGGTCTGCCAAGAATCGAAAGGATGCTGAAAAAGCATCCGAATCTGAAGCTGATTGGCCATTCGCAGGCTTTCTGGAGCGAAATCTCCGAAGATGTCAACGAAGCGAACCGGGGCGGGTATCCGAAAGGAAAGGTCACGGAAGGCCGCATTCCCAAACTGATGCGGGAATACGGGAATCTGTACTGCGATCTTTCCGCTGGCAGCGGCGCGAACGCCATGATGCGGGACCCGGAGTACGCGGCCCGCTTCATAGAAGAGTTTTCCGATCGGATCATGTACGGATGCGATATTTGTATGCCGAATCAGACCATCACATTTGAGTTTAACGATTTTCTGAACAGGATGCGGGAGACGGGCATGATCAGCGAGGAGAATTACAGGAAGATCGCGCGGGACAACGCGATACGAATTTTGAAGCTGGAGC
>CAYUPA010000240.1:0-3064 GCA_964446565.1 uncultured Lachnospiraceae bacterium | reverse complement strand
CGATTCCTTTACACTGTTTCGCTTTGCCGTTTTATTTGCGCCGCTTCGCCGCGCCGGTTCCTTTGCGAAAGCATCACCCGCGTCCGGCGCCGCATCGGCGGCCTGCACAATGAAGGCAACATACCGTTCAATGCTTTGCATGAACGCCTGCGGACGCATCGTACCCTGACGGATTCGCTCGAGCGCCCGTTCCCATTTTGCCGTCATTTCCGGGGATTTCAGTTCCAGAGGGACAACCTTGATCAGCGCCGTCCCTTTTTCCGTAGGATACAGCGCCTTGCCTTTACGAGACAGATAGCCGACCGCGATCAGCCTTTCGATAATCGAAGCGCGCGTGGCCGGCGTCCCAAGAGCCATTTTTTTCATCTGCTCCTTCAGCTTTTCATCCTCAATCATGCGGCCGGCCGATTCCATCGCGCCAAGGAGCGTTCCTTCCGTATACGGCTGCGGCGGACGGGTCTTTAAGGCCTTGATTCCCGCCTTCTGCACCGAGGCCGTATCGCCCGGCCGCAGCGGAGGCAGCGGCGCTTCGCCTTCCTCGTCATTCTTTTTTTCGGATACATTTTCGGAAAGCGCCATGTAGCCTAACTCGAGGACGATCCGCCCTTTTGAAAGAAACCGATCCGATCCGACTTTCCAGATCACCTCCGTCTGCTCATATTCATACGCCGGATAAAACACGGTGATGAGCCGCATGGCAATCAGGGTGTAAATTCTCCGTTCCTCTTCGCTGAGCCTGCTCAAATCAGGTCGTTTCGGCGTCGGAATGAGCGCGTGATGATCGGTGATTTTGCTGTTGTCGATGATGCGGGACGTAAACTGCAGCGAACCGATTCCCATGAGCGCCTCATGAAAAGAAGGAACATTGATTGCGTGCAGCGTTTCCCGCACCGTGTCCTTCATATCCTCGCTCAGATAGCGGCTGTCCGTTCTGGGGTACGAGATCAGCTTCTCTTTCTCATAAAGAGTCTGCGCGATCTGAAGCACCTTCGCCGCCGAATAGCCGTACCGCCTGTTTCCCTCGCGCTGCAGCTCTGTCAAATCAAAGAGAAGGGGAGGAAGCTGCCGTTTCCGGGTTTTTATCACGTCCACGGCCTCAGCCGCCGTCTCCCGCCTCGCGCGGCGGACGATTTCCTCCGCCTCCTCCCGCCTGTCGATCCGCGTAATTCTGCTCTTGCCGTCCTCGGCGTCCCGGAACCATTTCGCCTCGACTGCGGAGCCGGAATGGGATAGACGCAGTATGACCTCCCAGTAATCCTGCGGAACAAAACTTTCGATTTCCTGCTGGCGCTTTACGATCATCGCGAGGGTCGGCGTCTGCACGCGGCCGATGGATAGAAGCGCGTGGTACCGCAGGGTAAACGCCCGGCTTCCATTGATGCCCACCAGCCAGTCGGCCTCGCTCCGGCTGCGCGCGCTTTCATAAAGCAGGTCGTATTCGTGCCCGTCCCTTAAATTGCGAAATCCCGCGGCTATGGCTTCCTCCGTCATGCTGGACACCCACAGACGCTGAAACGGCTTATTGCAACCCGCCATCTGATAGATATAGCGAAAGATCAGCTCGCCTTCCCGCCCGCTGTCCGTCCCGCAGATGACCGAATCAATCTGCGGATCTCTGAGCCATTTTTTGAGAATCTGAAACTGCGGGCGGGTCTTCGGAATGACTTCCAGCTTCATCGTCTGCGGCAGTATCGGAAGGTCCGTACGGTTCCATTTATGATAACGGGCGTCATAGGCTTCCGGCTCGCAAAGTTCGACCAGATGCCCGAGCGCCCAGGTTACGACGTATTCCGGACCGATCAGACACCCGTCGCCTTTTTCCCTGCATCCAAGAACCCGCGCGTAATCGCGTCCAACGGACGGCTTCTCCGCAACGACCAGTATTTTGGACATTTTTCTCTCCTTTGCTGCCCCGTCCCTAAACCATGCAGCCTCGTCCTGCGCTTTGCAGCTTCATCCCGAAAATGTTCTGCCTCGTCCTGAACCGCGCGGCCCTGTTTCGAAACCATGCGCTGTCTCATTCTGAAAATGCGGCACAAGGCGAATCTAAAAAAGTCCCACAAGTCGTCTTCCAACTCGCGGGACACCTCTTATACCAGGAAATCAGTTATACTTTCTCTTTCTGGCAGCTTCGGATTTCTTCTTGCGCCTTACGCTGGGCTTCTCATAGTGTTCTCTCTTCCGCACTTCCTGCATGATGCCGGCTTTCGCGCAGTTCCTCTTAAACCGGCGAAGTGCGCTGTCTAAAGACTCATTCTCTTTCACAACTACGTTCGACATGTCTCTCCACCCTCCCCTCAGTTGCAGATTGTGCTGTAACTACAGGGTAAAAATTAAGCACTGCAAAATATTATACACACGGCCTCTTTCTTCGTCAAGGGGTTTTTAACAAAATCGACCAGGCGGCAAAGCGTTGAGCGGCCCGGCCGCGTTCTCTCAGCTTTTCTTTTTGAAGGCGCTCTTTTTTTGTCCTTTTTTCTCCGCCTTTTCAATCAGGTATTTGTCATAATCATCCAGCCCGTCTTCCTTCAGATCATCGCCGACCAGATCATCCTTGGGCTCGGCGGCGGACTCGTCCACCGTCTTCTGCGTCAGATCCGGTTCGCCGGACGCTACGATCTGATCCCGGCGCACCGGAACGATGACGCTTTTATTCATGCCGAACTCGACCATCAGGCAGTCGTTGACGCAGTTTACAACCTTGCCGTACATGCCGTCGCTCAGCAGAACCCAGTCGCCGTTTGTGATCGCGTTCTGCATCTGGGCCGTCTGTTTCTGCCGTTTCTTCTGCGGGCGCATCATAACGAAGTACAGGACCAGAATAAACACCGCGTAAATCGCGAGCATACTCCAAAGGCCGCCGCTCCCGCCGCCTGAGGCCGCGCCGCTGTCTTCCAGCAAAAAATACATATTCGTTCCTCCCTTGAAACAAAATTATCTTGTACGACAGTATACCGCATTTTCACAGGGCGGTCAAGGCCATTTGAAACTGTTGAAAATTTGCCTCTATTCATCAGATTAAACGCAGCGCTTTAGAAAAAAGCAGTCGCGTTTGCTTTGAAGA
>CAYUPA010000239.1:869-3097 GCA_964446565.1 uncultured Lachnospiraceae bacterium | reverse complement strand
TGTATAGTGCGCAGGAATACGCGGAGGGGATCGCCTTCGCGGCCGCGCGGAGGCTGTCTTCATTGCGGTCGAGCAGACAGACGCGCGAACCGCGCTCCGCAAAAAGTTCGGCGATGGCCCGTCCGATGCCGGACGCCGCGCCGGTGATGACCGATACGGTGTTATCCAGCCGGAAATCGGTCTGACAAGGTTTACTGATCATGTTGATGCTCCTTTCCAATTGGAATGAATTCGATCTCCAAGCTCCGCGGCCGCCTTACGGACCGTTTCAAAATACGGAAGAATCCGGCGGTAGACCGCGGCGTTTTCAGGATTCGGATGATAGAGAACGCGGCCGGAGTGCACGGAAGGAATAACGGAATAGTCCGGTATGAGCCCGAGTCCTCTGGCCGCAATCGCCGCCGCCCCAAGGGACGCGGCGGACTGGTCGACGTCTGTTTTTTCGACGGATACGTTCAGAATGTCGGCGAAAATCTGCATCCAGACGGCGCTTCGGCTTCCGCCTCCGCAGAAGAGAACAGGCTCCTGCACTTCCGCTTTCTTTTTCAGAAGTTCCAGAGAGGAGCCGAGATTCATGGCGACGCCCTCCATGATCGCGCGAAGAAGATCGTTCCTTCCGGAGGCAAGCTCCAGATTCATAAAAGCGCCGCGAAGATGCGGACTCGGATCCTGCATCGTGCCGCCCGCAAGTCCCGGATAGAACAGAACCCCGTTCGCCCCCGGCGGACATTCTCCCGCAAGGTAACTCATCGTATCGTACGCCGTATCCTTCGCAAGTTCCGGAAAAAGAACGTCCCTGCCCCAGCGGAGCGAATTGCCTCCGGCAAAGAGCGAATAGGCGGAGGTGAACATTCCGGGTTCAATATGCGCGAAGGTATAGGGGCGGGTTTTCACGTCCAGAACCGGATGCCGTGCGTTCACCGGAATCCACGCGGAGGTTCCGAGGGAAACATAGGCGCGTCCCTCCTCCGGGCCGACCGCGCCAAGCGCCATGCAGGCGTTGTCGACGCCGCCTGTGAATACCGGCGTTCCCTCCGGCAGTCCGGTCGCCGCGCTGGCCCCGGACGTAATCCGGCCGGCCGGTTCATGGGAGGGCAGCGGGGAAAGGAAGGTATCGGCCTTCAGACCCGCCGCCTGCAGATAGTCCGTGCGCATCCGGCCGTTTTCAAGGTCGAAGGCGCCGGTTCCGGACGCATAGGAAGTATCGGTTGAAAGACGTCCGGTCAGACGGTAGTTGATGTAGTCCTTGGACCCGATGGAATGCGTCATGTTCCGGAAGACGTCCGGCTGATGCTCCCGCATCCACATGAGCTTGAAAATGGAGTAGCAGGCCGGGGGAAACCCGTTTCCGGTCGTGAGATACCATTCGCTTTCCGGGATCGACCGGAAGAACTCTTTCGCCTGTGTCTCCGCGCGGGAATCCGACCAGATCGGGACACGGTCCAGAAGCGGACGCCCTTCCGCGTCAAGAGGAATCGCGATCAGACTGGCTCCGGACAGCGCGGCGCCCGCGATCTCGTCGGCGCGGACCCCGAACGTTTCCAGAAGAAACTGCGTACTTTTAACTACGGCGTCCCACCAGTCCTCAGGACGCTGCTCGTGCATACCCGGACCGGGGAAAAAGGTTGGATACTCGACGAAATATTCCGCCGCCCGGGACAGATTCTCGCGGTACAGCGCGGCCTTTACGCCGCCGGTGCCAAGATCGTAAGCCAAAATGTACATTTGAAATCGCTCCCGTTCATAGAGAATTGACTCAATGAAACAGATTATAATATTATAATGTTTTTGTGTCAAGAAGAAATTATACCCGCGGAAGGCGGTTCAAAGACGGGTTCAAAGACGTTTGAAGACGGGAAAATCTTAAACAAAAAACGGCGCGCCTATTCATGCAAATTATACAATTGACCTTCCGGCGCTCCTGTGATATTCTTACGGGGAAAAGGCCGGACGCTTTCGTAAATGTATCGTTGCCGCGGACGAATGAAATGAAAGGTAGTAATATTTAATTTCTTTCGCCGGTGCGTCAAAAGATTATACATGTTCTGACCTGCCAGGGCCTTTTCAGTATCGAATAAAATTATCCGAGGTGACAAGTATGACTAAGATTCCCGCTGATCTGACGACAATCGGACGTCTGATGGACGTCAGTACCGTAAGAACGGACAGCACCATGGAGGAAGTCGAGCAGATGATTTCCATTGTAAAGACGTTTCACTGTATCTGCG
>CAYUPA010000239.1:0-859 GCA_964446565.1 uncultured Lachnospiraceae bacterium | reverse complement strand
GTACGCCGTATGTGATTGACCGGCTCCGCGATACGCCGGATACGGTGGTTACGGGCGTCGTCAGTTTTCCGTCCGGCGCGGAAACCGCGAAAATGAAGGCGCTTGCGGCAAAGGACCTGATTTCAATGGGCTGCAGGGAACTGGATATGGTGATGAACGTAGCCGCGTTTAAGTCGGGACGGTATGATTACGTGCGGGACGATATTCGCGCGGTCGTCGAGGCGGCGGACGGGATTCCGGTCAAAACGATTCTCGAGATCGCTTACCTGTCCGACGAGGAGATTGCGAGGGCGGCGACATTGGCCGTCGAGGCCGGAACGGCGTACGTCAAGACGGGAACCGGATGGGCTTCGAAGCCGACGACGGTGGAAACGATCCGGATCATCCGGAAGGCAATCGGTGATTCCGCGAAAATCAAAGCGGCGGGAGGCGTGCGCAGTTTCGATATCCTGCTGGAAATGCTGGAAGCGGGCTGTGACCGGTTCGGCGTGGGTGTCCGTTCGGCGGCGGGCATTTTTGAAGAGGCGTATCAAAGAGCGGGAAAGGAGTTTCCTTCGGGAATCCTTTCGTAAAGTTCCGTGCGGGACCCCGCACAAACGTTCAACCAGTTCGGACTGAAGATATTCGGCCGGACGGAATTATAAAAACAGGAGGTATTTCAGAAATGAAGCGTTCGCTTGACGAAGTGGATCTTCAGAGTTACAACGCGGGTCCCTCCCCGCTGGAAATGACGGGGAAACCGGTGGCTCTCAGAAAGGGAGGAACGGCGGCCGCAGGAAATCGGAAAGGAGAGAGTTTATGATCGACGAATTGCAGGAAATGCTGAACCCGCAGACCCTGCCGCTGCTGAAGTTTGAGC
>CAYUPA010000238.1:0-3105 GCA_964446565.1 uncultured Lachnospiraceae bacterium | reverse complement strand
GCGCTTTATGGCGGCCCGGGCCCGTTTTCTTGCGGACAAGCTCGATTCCTACAGAACCGTGAAATGAGGCCGGCGTTTTAGGCTTTTACCAAAACGAGCAATACGAGCAATACGACAATATGAGCAATACGAGTAAGTTCGCCCGCATTTTCCTATGAGGAGTGCGGGCTTTTTTCACTATAATCGTTATAATTGGATTGTAATTACCATCCGATTATAAAATTTTGTGTGAGAAACCCGGTGTGTCGTTTTCACTTTCTCCTTGACAAAAAGTACGGTTCCACGATATTATTATAGCAGGAAAAAGACTGGAGGTTCCCATGGACCAGTATCATCGCATTGGCGTCATCGCCGCCATGGAAGAAGAAAAAAGGGCGATTTTAGCCTTTCTATCGGAAGCGCATCCCGTATTGGAGAAAGCCGGGCTGCTCTTTGAAGAAGGACGTTTCGGCAGATTGTCCATTATCGTTGTCTGCGCCGGCATCGGGAAGGTGAACGCGGCGATGTGCGCGCAGATTCTGATTGATGCGTTCAGCCCGGACGCTGTGCTGAATATCGGCGTTGCAGGGGCGCTTGATCCGGCGCTTCGCGTCGGAGATGTCGTCGTATCCACAGAATCGCTGCATCACGATATGGACTGCTCCGCACTGGGCGACCCGGTCGGCGTCATCCCGCGGATGAAAAACAGCGTTTTTAAGGCGGACCCGCAGCTGATTGCTCTTGCGTGCGCAGCGGGCGGCCGTATGGGTCTGAATGTCCGTAAGGGCAGGGTCGTAAGTGGGGATCAGTTTATCGGCAGTCGGGAGAAAAAGGAATTTCTGCGTTCGCACTTCGCCGGGACATGCGCGGAAATGGAGGGCTGCGCTGTCGCGCATGTCTGCGAACTTAACGGAGTCCCGCATCTGATTCTTCGTTCGATCTCCGATCAGGCGGACGGCGGAGCCACGATGTCGTACAGCGAATTCATGCCCATGGCGGCGGAGCGGGCCGGCAGTTTGTTTAAGGGCATGTTGGAACAAATGACTGCACAAACAAATGAATAAGAAAATGAATCAATAAACGAATCAATAAACGAATAAACGAATAAACGAATAAACGAATAAACGAATACATAAAGGAGGCTATACCATGATTCTTGTTACGGGAGGGGCCGGTTATATCGGAAGCCATACCTGCGTGGAACTGATGCAGGCCGGGTATGAGGTTTGCATCGTGGATAATTTCAGCAATTCCAAACCGGAGGCTGTCCGGAGGATTGAGAAGCTGGCCGGAAAAAAACCGGTTTTCCATGAGGTGGACCTGCTGGACCGACAGAGGCTTGAAACGGTGTTTCAGGAGAATCAAATCGACGCGGTGATTCATTTCGCGGGACTCAAGGCGGTTGGCGAGTCGGTCACTATTCCGCTTCGCTATTATCACAACAACATCACAGGAACTCTTATCCTCTGCGAGATCATGGCGAAATACGGCTGTAAGCGCATTGTTTTCAGCTCCTCCGCGACCGTGTACGGCGATCCGCATACGGTGCCGATCAAGGAGGATTTTCCTCTTTCCACGACCAATCCGTATGGCTCCACGAAGCTGATGATCGAACGGATTCTGCAGGATGTCTATGTTTCCGATCATGACTGGAGTGTAATCCTGCTGCGGTATTTCAATCCGATCGGGGCGCATGAAAGCGGCCTTCTGGGAGAGGATCCGAACGGAATTCCGAATAATCTGGTACCCTATATCGCCAAGGTCGCAATGGGACAGCTGGAATGTCTGAACGTTTACGGAAACGATTATCCTACGCCGGACGGCACCGGCGTTCGCGATTATATTCATGTCGTCGATCTGAGCCTCGGCCATGTCAACGCCGTTAAAAAGGCGATGGACGGCACCGGCGTGAATATATACAATCTTGGCACGGGCAAGGGTTATTCAGTGATGGAGGTCCTTAAAGCATACGAAAAAGCCTGCGGCCATTCGATTCCGTACCGGATCGCGCCAAGACGGCCCGGCGACATCGCGGCCTGCTACGCGGACGCGTCTAAGGCGTATCGGGAACTGGGCTGGAAAGCGGAGCGAGACCTTGACGCGATGTGCCGCGACAGCTGGAATTTCACGCAGAAAAATCCTGACGGGCTGGAGTAGGGCCGCATTATTTGATTTGCCGTTTACCATGTGGGGTGCGCAGCTTCCCGGCGAAATGATAAATATCCTCAAATAAGAATTTGGAGAATAGAAAAATGGCAAAAGCAATTTTGATATGCGGGAAAATATGCTGCGGGAAAAGTACGTATGCCGAACGCTTGCGTAAAGGAAACAAGGCGGTTCTGCTTTCAGTCGATGAAATCATGCTTGCGCTGTTCGGGTTGTATGCAGGGGACAGACACGATGAATATGCGGAGATACTTCAGAAATACCTGTTTGCCAAGTCCGTGGAAATTATCAGCAGCGGAGGCGATGTAGTTCTCGACTGGGGTTTCTGGACCAGGAAAAAAAGGACGCAGGCAAAAAAATTCTATGAAGACAGGAACATTCAATGTGAGCTTCACTATATCGATGTCGATGAAACGGCGTGGGAGGAGCGTATTGCCCGCCGAAATAAAACGGTACAGGCAGGGAAAACGCAGGCATACATCATTGACAGCAAATTAATGAAAAAATTTGAGCGCTGCTTTGAGCCGCCCGCCGAAGATGAAATCGATATAAGGGTCAAATGGTAAAATTCCGGTTTTTCAGGTTGCCTCCGCGATGAGACGCTGAACCGCCTTGCGATGGATATGCGCTTATGGATTGCTTTAGAAAGTGAAATCACCGATCGAAACTGCTTCCCTGTAAAACGGTCATGCGGCAGTCGTCTCCCTGTTAGGCGAATGACTTTGCCTATGTACGCGGCTTCGCCTGACTGCCCCGTTTAAAGGAAGACGGAGAAAGACCAAAACGCTTTTTAAAAAGTTTGCTGAAATAATAGGGATCGTCATAGCCGACTTTTTTCGCGACGTCCTGAATGGAGAAGCGGCCCTCGTTAAGAATTTCCATGGCCTTCTCCATTCGCAGGTTGATCAGGTAATTGATCGGGGTATCCCCTGTAATTTCCTTATAAATTTTTGTGATATA
>CAYUPA010000237.1:0-3110 GCA_964446565.1 uncultured Lachnospiraceae bacterium | reverse complement strand
CTTGCGTGGGGAATGCCGACAAAGACAGCACTTCCGCGATGGGCACAGAAAGGATTTTTACCGGAGCGTCTCCTGCCATGCCGCAAGGGCCTCTTCCTTTGTCTGTCCGGTCACCGTTTCCATGTTCTCGCCCTGATACAGCCGCCAGAGAGCCTCGCGCCCATAGGCCGTATCCAGATAATGAACAAAGGAACCGGCATAGACGCAGTAGGCTCCGCGGAGATTATACGCCTCCGCCTCATCCGGAGCCGATAGAACGGCCTCGCTGAGGTCGCCGAGCGTAAGCGCCTCCGGATACTGATCTCCGGAAACAAGAGTCGAGGCCAGTTCGTCAATCGAATGGTATTTCGGCTCTTTTTCCTTTTTTAAAGCGTCGAATGCCGGAATTCTTCGCGCCATCGTATCCATCATGCTTTCCTGTCCAAGGTCCGCCGCATACGCGCCGACGCCTTCCCGGAGCCAGTCGGGCACGCCGGCCAGTCCCGCCTTTGCCTGCGTCAGGAGGGAAATGTAAGGAACGCCGCCGTTTTCCGCGTAATAAACCGTAACCGTATTGCCGCTTACCGCAGTGGCGCCCGGGCCGGAACGCAGTTCGCAGATCACGGGATTCGCCGCTGAATCCCATCCGGGTTTCTCCTTAAGAAAACGGTCCGCCTCCTGTACCGCGCTCTCCAACCGGCCCGCGATGCGGTTCCGCTCCTCTTCCGTAAGATAGCCCGACGCAATCCGTACCGTAACATCCTGAAAGACAATTTCATCAAAGCCGTCTTTCGTCGTATAGGCATACTGCTTTATGGTTTCCGCTTCCCGCTCTTCGCAGCCGCCAAAAAGCAGCAAAAGCAGCAAAATGAAAAATCCCGTTTTTTTCATGTTCGCCCACCCCGCTTCACACGATCTGAAAATCGAAACCATTATAGCGCATCTTCCCTGACTCCGCAAGGCTGGCCGCGCCGATCGTATTTCAATTTGCGGCAGCCGTTTCGCTCGATTTTTACACCCATTTTCATTCGATTTTCATTCATTTTCATTTGATTTTTGCATCCATTTTCATTTGATTTTTACATCCATTTTCATTCGATTTTTTCATAGCCTCTTGTTATATTGAAAAAAATACGTTATAATAAGAACATCGTTTCGGAAGTCATCTTTTGAAAGGAGATTTTACAATGGCTAAGAATATTTTGGAAAACGAACAACTGAAAGAACTTGCTTCCCGTCTCAACAGCAAGGAGAAGAAGCACCACTTCCGCAAGTTGGTGGTGATCGTTTTGGTTACCGCCGCCGCGGCCGCCGTGCTCATCGCGCTTCTGAAGAAATGTCCCTGCAAAAACTGCAAAAAAAAAGGGCAGAAGGAGACTGCAGATGACAAAAAGGACGAAAACACCGAATTCATGAATGAGAATGATTACTCCGAGGATGTAATCGATTTCAGCGACACCAGGACGGCGAATGAGGAAGCCAGGGAAAACTGCTGCGAGAAATCCGACGCGAACGCGGAATGTTCTAAGGAAGACAACGTTCCCGCGGGAGAAGAGGATTCCTCCTCTGAGGAAAAATCCTCTGAGGATTCCTCCTCTGAGGAAAAATCTTCTGAAGAAGAACCCTCTGCAGAAGTCAGCGGAGCCTGCACTTGTGAAAAGGAACCGACATCCGCCGAGGAGTCCTCGTGCTGCGCTGCGAACGAGCCACAGCAGCCGGAGGAATAAATCGCAGATGGCAAAAGAACCGATTTACCGACAAGGTATTGTAGCGGAGGTTCTTTTCCCGAATCGTGGCATACTGACGCCGACAACAGAGGAATCTGCTGCCGGCGTTGTTTCTGTTGAACCTTCGCAGCAAAATGACAATAATCGCTGTGCTGTTTGTGTAAAGAACGTGCTGCCGGGGCAGACCGTGCTTGTTCAGATCGGACGCACAGGCAAGCGCCGCCGCGAGGGCCGTCTCGTGGAAGTGCTCGCCCGTGCGTCGTATGAAACGGACGCTCCCTGTCCGCACGCGGAACAGTGCGGAGGGTGCTGTTATCAGACCGTTCCTTACGATTTGCAGCTGAAATTAAAAGAACGGCAGGTCCGCTCTCTCCTTGCGCCCGTCCTTACAGGGTCAGACGCCTGTTTTCTTCCGATTGTGAGAAGTCCTCTTTCCTTCGGTTACCGCAACAAGATGGAATTTTCCTTCGGCGATGAACAAAAAGGAGGACCGCTTACGCTGGGTCTGCATAAGCGCGGCGCGTTCCATGATATTTTGACAACCGACCACTGCCTTCTGGTTCACCCGGATTTTCGGGCGGTCCTGTCCGCGACACTTGACTTTTTTTCGGCGCTTGGAACTCCTCATGTCAATAAACAAACTCATGAAGGCTATCTGCGCCATCTGGTTCTGCGCCGCAGCTTCCACGACGGATCGCTTCTCATCAATCTGGTAACGACGAGCGAGCGGGGACCGGACCTTGCCGGGTGGGCAAACGCGCTGCTTCGCCTTTCACTTTCCGGTCCGATCCGCGGGATTCTGCATACCGTAAACGACAGTCCGGCCGACGCCGTAATCAATGAAGGCCAGCAAATCCTGTACGGCGAATGTTCGATCGTCGAACGCCTGTTTGATCTCACCTTCGAAATCTCTCCCTTTTCCTTTTTCCAAACGAATTCCAAAGGCGCTGAGGCGCTCTACTCCATCGTCCGGGAGATGGCGGGCGATGTAAGAGACCAAACGGTTTTTGACCTTTACTGCGGAACCGGTACAATCGCGCAGATTTTGGCGCGGAGCGGCGCCTCTTCCGTCACCGGAATTGAAATCGATCCGGAGGCGGTCGCCTCAGCAAGACGCTGCACGGCAGGAAACGGACTTAAAAACTGCACATTCATTGCCGGTGATGTTCTTAAAGAAGTAGATCATCTTATTAAAAAGCCTGATCTGATCATTCTCGATCCGCCGCGCGACGGCATCCATCCAAAAGCGCTGCCAAAGATTCTGGAATACGCGCCGCCGCGCTTTATCTACGTTTCCTGCAAGCCGACTTCTCTCGTCCGCGATATTCCTCTTTTTCGCGAGGCGGGCTACGAGCCTGAGCAAATCCGTCCGATTGACATGTTTCCGCAAACGGCGCAGATAGA
>CAYUPA010000236.1:0-3117 GCA_964446565.1 uncultured Lachnospiraceae bacterium | reverse complement strand
CACATATCCTGTGACTATTTTCAGAGTAAGACCCGGGCGGAATTTAATGCAGAATTCACCTGCGCAAAACCACCGTGAATTTCCGCCTCTGTCCTTATAAATTTCCCGTAACTTTCCAGCCTCCCGCCCTTATAAATTCCAGCCTCCGCCCTTGACACCCCTTTTGCCGCATGATACAATTCACTCAAATTGCATCTGATCTTTAGTTTAAAGGAGGATTTCCATCATGTCAAGAATCAAGGTTGGCATCATCGGCTGCGGCGGCATCGCGAATTCCAAACACCTGCCCGCCCTTTCCCGCCACGCGGATACCGTCGAGATTGTCGCTTTCTGCGATATTATCGAAGAGCGGGCCCGGAAGGCCGCCGCGCAGTACGGAACGCCCGACGCGAAAGTCTATACCGATTACCGTGAACTCCTGAAAGACGAATCCATTGTAACCGTCCATGTTCTGACGCCGAACGTATCCCACTGCGAGCTGACTGTCGCGGCGCTGGAGGCCGGCAAACATGTGCTTTGTGAGAAGCCGATGGCCGCGACGCCCGCGGATGCGAAAAAGATGCTGGACGCCCGCGACCGCAGCGGAAAGCTGCTCACGATTGGCTATCAGGGACGGTTCCGTCAGGATTCTCTGACCTTGAAGAAAATATGCGAAGCCGGCGGGCTTGGCGACATCTACTATGCCCGCGCGCACGCGGTGCGCCGCCGCAACGTTCCCACCTGGGGCGTATTTTCCAATAAGGCGCTGCAGGGCGGTGGTCCGCTGATCGATATCGGAACCCACGCTCTTGATCTGACCCTTTGGATGATGGACAATTACAAACCGAAGAGCGTCATGGGCGCAAGCTTTGAGAAGCTCGGCAAACTGCTCCCTCCGGGACAGCAGGGCAACGCCTGGGGGACGTGGGACAACACGACCTACGAAGTGGAAGATTCCGCCTTCGGATTCATCACCATGGAGAACGGCGCCGTGATCTATCTGGAAGCGTCATGGGCCTTGAACACGCTCGATATCGACGAGGCGAAGACCTCTCTTTGCGGCACAAAAGCCGGCGCCGACATGCGCGACGGGCTGCGCATCAATACCGTGGTTTATGACAAGCTCGCCGTTTTGAAACCCGACTGCAGCACGCCCAAAGGCGCGGATTTCATCCCCGGACGCTCCGTACCGCCGGAAGATCTGGAATGTGAAACATTTTACGGGGCGGTGCAGGGCAGGAACGAACTGGTCGTAAAGCCCGAGCAGGCTTATGTTGTCACGCAGATTCTGAACGCGATCTACCGCTCCGCGGAATCCGGCCAGCTGATTACATTCTAACCGGAGTTTTGCGGAGATTTCCGCCGGGCACATTCTAACCGGAGTTTTGCGGAGGTTCCCGCCGGGTACATTCTGAATTTTAGTTTTGCGGAGGTTCTTATGGAAAAAGTATATGTTCAAACCTATTCCGTGATGCGGGATATGATGCGGGATTTTAAGGGAACTCTTGCGAAAATCGCCGGGCTCGGCTATACGGGCGTGGAATTCGCGGGCGGCTACGGCGGCTTACAGCCCGCCGAGCTTGATTCCCTTCTTAAGGAGCTTGGCCTCGAGGTCATCTCCTCCCATGTCGGACTGCAGAACGCGGAAGACGACATCGAGATTCTGTCCTATGTCGGCGCGCCGTACATGATTTGCCCCGGGCCGGCTCCCGCGAGCGAAGAAGAGGCGCATCGGACGGCCGCGCGTCTCAATGAAATCGGCGAGGCCTGCGCAAAGGCCGGCATGAAGTACGGGTATCACAATCATACCTCGGAGTTTATGCGGTTTAACGGAAAGTATGCGCTGGATATCCTGATGGAAGAAACCGATCCGGCGAATGTGGTCTTCCAGCTCGACGTAGGATGGGCGGCCTGCGCCGGCATCGACGTAGAGGACTATATTAACAAACACGCGGGGCGCATCGAGCTGATTCACGCGAAAGAATGCAATCAGGTCGTCGGCGTCATTCCGATTCTGGATCACAGCAGGCTGCCGAAGGATGAAAACGGCCGTCCGATCATTCCGGAGGAAATTCAGGCGATGCACAAGGCGGGCACAATCGCAAACGGGCCGACCGGCAAGGGCATCATCGACTGGAAATCGCTTCGCAAAACCGCCGATGCGCAGGGGACGAAGGCTTACATCGTCGAGAGAGAATATGACTATCAGGGCGACATCTATCAGTGCCTGAAAGAAGACCTTGATTATCTGAAAACCGTATAATTTTAGAGGAGGATTCAATATGAAACTGGGCGTACTGACTGTTCCCCTGTACTCCATGAGCCTTGAGGAGGCGCTTAAATATCTGCATTCGCTGGGCGTTCAGGCTGTGGAAATCGGCTGCGGCGGATCTCCGGGAACCGGCCATCTGAAGCCGGAGGAGTATCTGAACAATGACGATAAGATCAAGGAGCTTAAAGAACTTTTAGCCCGATATGACATGGAGCTGGCCGCTCTAAGCTGCCACGGCAACGGCGTTCATCCGAATCCGGAGGTGGCCGCAAAGGATACGCGGGACTTTGAAAACGCGGTGATTCTGGCGGAAAAGCTCGGCGTGAAGACCGTGGTCACCTTCTCCGGATGCCCGGGCGACTGCCCGGCGTCGCAGCACCCCAACTGGGTTACCTGCCCGTGGCCGGATGACTTTCTGACCGTTTTGGAGTATCAGTGGAACGAATGTCTGATCCCTTGGTGGAAGAAAGAAGTCGCGTTTGCCCGTGAACACGGAATCCATCAGATCGCTCTCGAGATGCATCCGGGCTTCTGCGTTTACAACCCGGAGACGCTGCTTAAGCTGCGCGAAGCCGTCGGCCCGGAAATCGGAGCGAATTTTGATCCCTCTCACCTGATCTGGCAGGGTATCGATCCGGTCGCGGCCATCAAAATGCTCAAGGGGGCAATTTATCACTTCCATGCGAAGGACACCCGCATCGACGAGCAGAATACGGCGCGCATCGGCGTGCTGGATACGAAGCATTACGGCGATATCGCAAACCGCGCCTGGGTATTCCGCACCATCGGCTACGGACACGATCTGATGTACTGGAAAGAAATGGTCACCGCCCTTAAGACGGTCGGCTATGACGGCGTTTTATGCA
>CAYUPA010000235.1:0-3163 GCA_964446565.1 uncultured Lachnospiraceae bacterium | reverse complement strand
ATCAATGAACGCCCTGATGCCGGACGGCCCGTACATTTCGTACATGGCGATCTGCAGCTTCACCGCCGGAACGAGATCGCTGACCGCCTCCACAATGCGTCTGTTAAACGCGAACAGGGCCGCGGAGGCGCCCTCCGGCGTAGGACCATACATTTCATACGCTTCGCGCCGTATGCGTTCCGGAATCATGGAAAGCCGCGGATCAAGCCCCACGACAGTCGGATTTCCTACGCGCTCTATTTTTTCAATCAACTGATCGATCATGATTTTCGGTCCTCCTGAATTTTTCCGTTCCGGTAAACGATGCGTCCTTCAAGGATCGTTGTGACCACCTTTCCCTTCACCCTGCGTCCCTGAAAAGGCGTGTTGCGCCCTTTGGAATAGAAGGTGTCCGCATCGATCGTACAGTCCGCCTGCGGATCGATGATCGTCACATCGGCCGCCGCCCCGACCCGCAGGCTTCCTCTGTCAATGCCAAGCACGCGCGCCGGATTCGTGCTCATTCTGCGGACGAGCGTGAGCGGCGGCATGAGGCCGCTCATGACCAGTTCTGTGATCGAAAGCGGAACCGCGGTTTCAAGGCCTACGACGCCGTTTGCCGCCCGCACGAGGTCCTGCCCCTTGTCCGAGGCCTGATGCGGGGCGTGATCTGTCGCGATGCAGTCGATCACGCCGGAGCGCAGCGCCTCTTTCACCGCCGCGACATCCTGTTTTTTCCGCAGCGGAGGATTCATCTTATAATTGGAATCCTTCAGGGCGATACAGGACTCGTCCAGCGTAAAATGATGCGGACACACCTCGGCTGTCACCGTAATCCCCGCGCGCTTCGCCTCTTCGATAATCCGCGCGCTTTGCTCCGTACTGACATGACAGATATGGAGCCTTGCTCCCGTCTCTTTCGCAATCTGAATATCCCGCGCGAGGATCAGCTCCTCCGCAAGACCCGGAATGCCCGGCAGTCCCAGCGATTTCGCGGTATCTCCTTCGTTGACGCAGCCTTTCGCGAGGTTTTCGTCTTCGCAGTGATCGAGAATCGGAAGATGAAGACCTGCCGCCTTCTGCATGGCGTTTCGCATCAGGGCCGCGTTCATCACCGATTTCCCATCCTCGCTGAATCCCCGGACGCCGGCCTCCGCCATGCCGTCCATATCCGAAAGGACGAGCCCGTCCTGCCCTTTCGTAATCGCGCCGATCACGAGAACGTTCGCAACCGGCATCCTGGCCGCCTCCGCCTGAACGTAGCGCACCACGTCCGCGCAGTCGGTGACGGGCCGGGTATTGGGCATCGCGCAGACCGTGGTGAAACCGCCGGCGGCCGCGGCCATGCAGCCCGTTCTGACCGTTTCCTTGCCGGGGAAGCCCGGGTCGCGAAAATGCACGTGCAGATCGATCAGCCCCGGCACAACCCAGCACCCCCGCGCGTCAAGAACCAAATCCGCCGCACTCTCCGGTATCGTCTCCGCAATGCGGGCGACTTTCCCGTCCGTGAGCAAAATATCAAGAATTTTATCGCAGTTTACAGAAGGATCAAGAACCCTGCCCTGCCGGATTTTAATGCGCAACGCGGTCTCCTCCTTTCCCGTACCGGAGTTCATTGTATCATACTCTCCATTCCCGCGCAAGGGACCCCGCGGGCGCGGGCCGCCGAAAACCTTACCCGCCGATTGTTGAAAATTCACAAATTTAAAGCGCGCTCCGCATTCTTCGTTGCTTTTCATACCGCGGCCCGATATAATGATTTCGTAGAAGCAGCCAGCATCCACGGTATGCTGCGTACCGCATGAAAACAGGTTATCAGGACATGGCCTTTCAAGATAAGGAGGATTCCCGTATGATCCATTTTGGCACCGGAGGCTTTCGGGCCGTCATTGGCGATGATTTTACACGAGCGAACCTGGAACTGATCACGCAGGCGCTGTCGGAAAAAATAAAAAAGGAGAACGTTTGCGGCTATCCGTTTATTATCGGGTATGACCGCCGTTTCCTTTCCGATATCAGCGCGCGGTGGTGCGCGGAGGTTCTCTGCGGCAACGGAATTCCGACACGGCTGATCGATTATGAAGCGCCGACGCCTCTCATCATGTACACCGTAAAAAAGACCGGGGCTAAATATGGAATGGCGATTACCGCCAGCCACAATCCGGCGGAGTATAACGGGATGAAAGTCTTCACCGAGGGCGGACGCGACGCGACGGAAACTGTAACCGACGACATCGAGCGGATCGCCTCCGGCCTCAGCGCGGCGTCGATTCGCCGGATGGAACCCGACGACTGTTACAAAAGCGGCCTTCTGCAAACCATCCATCCTTACAACGATTACATCGACAGCATCCTGTCTTTTATCGACATCGAAAGCATAAAAAAGAGGGGCCTTCGCATTCTTCTGGACCCCATGTTCGGCGTCAGCAAAACGGGGCTGCAGATCATTCTTCTCACCTGCCGCTGCGACGTCGACGTCATTAACGACCGCCATGACACGCTGTTCGGCGGCCACCTTCCTTCACCTTCCGCATCAACGCTCACGGATTTGCGGCGCCTCGTCGCGGAGGAAAAGTATGATCTTGGCATCGCGACCGACGGCGACGCGGACCGGATCGGCCTGATCGATTCCAGGGGACAGTTCATCCATCCGAACGACATTCTGGCGCTGCTCTACTATTACCTGCATGAATACAAGGGCTGGAAGGGCCCGGTCGTCCGCAATATCGCGACGACGCATCTCCTCGACCACATGGCGAAATCTTTCGGCGAAGCCTGTTACGAGGTGCCCGTCGGCTTCAAGCATATTTCCTCCAAAATGGAAGAGGTGAACGCGCTGATCGGCGGGGAAAGCTCCGGCGGCCTGACCGTGCGCGGCCATATCGACGGGAAGGACGGCATCTATGCCGCAGCCCTTCTTGTCGAAATGATCTCGGTCATAGGCCGCCCGCTCTCCGATATTCTGGACGACATCCACAAACGGTTCGGCAGCTTCCAGATGAGCGAATTCGACTGTCGTTTTTCAGAAAAAAAGAAAGAAGAACTGAATGAAACCCTGTTCGTTCGGAAGGAGCTGCCGAATTACAAAACGCCGATTGCAAAAGTTTCCTATATGGACGGATGCAAAATCTATTTTGAAGACGACAGCTGGATTATCTGCCGCTTCTCCGGAACCGAACCCCTG
>CAYUPA010000234.1:2346-3183 GCA_964446565.1 uncultured Lachnospiraceae bacterium | reverse complement strand
CGGCAAGCCGTGTCGTAAGCGGACTTCGTTATGATGCGATCGCAAGCGAACTTAAAATCATCTCCAGCGTCTGATCGTCCTGCGCCGTCGTAAAATCCGCGTAAGCGATCTGGAACAGCGTTCTTTCCGACGGCACAAGCGCAATCTGAATGACGGCCGCCGTTTCGCCGTACTCCACCTGATAGGCAACCGTCAGCGCGTCATACTCTCCGTAATGGCGGATTCGCGCGTTCTGCCGGATTTCCGCTTCGAGCGCGAGGTTCGTCCGCAGGGGCTTTGCAAGATCGTTGACCGTATCCATAATCGTTTCGAGGTCCTCCCCCGTAATCGCCCTGTCCAGCGTATAGTAGGACAAGACCAGATAATTTACGGTTCCCTGCTCGCCAACCGGACTTGCGTACGCCGTAAGAACCGCAAGGTCGTTGGTCCCTTCCAGACTGAGCATATTGGCGTCAAGCTGGGCGATCAGGCCGCCCGGATCGTCCTGTTCCCAGCCCGCCATAAAGCGGAAGGACAACGGGCCTGCCTGCTACGGCGTCCAGTTTGAAGGCGGGTCCACGCTGGCATTCGCGGAGCCACCGCAGCCGCTCATCAGAAGGGACAGCGCAAGGAGCGCCGGCAATATCCGCAATACCGCTTTTCTCATCGTCCGCCTCCTTCTTCGCCCGAATCGCCGCAATGTTCCCGAGCCAGTCCACGTTTTTAATGCTCCTGTACCAGATGGAATCCCGCCTCCTCCAGCGAAGCCTTGATCTCCTCCACCTGTTCATGATTTCGCGTTTCCATTCCGATATGAAGAAAACAGCTGGTAATCGACATATTCGGATCCGAGTGGTC
>CAYUPA010000234.1:0-2336 GCA_964446565.1 uncultured Lachnospiraceae bacterium | reverse complement strand
AGACTGTCTTGCGGTCCTCCAGCGCGAACTTGTCAAACATCGCGGCGGCGACGGCGACCGCGCCCGCGCCCTCCGCGACGATGCGCTGCTTCTCGATCAGCGCCAGAACCGCAGCCGCGATCTCATCCTCCGATACGGTCGCCATCTGGTCGACATACTGATTGACAAGCTCGTATGTGCGGTCGCCCGGATGCTTCACCGCGATGCCGTCCGCGAACGTCACGGCGGAAGACAGCGTAATTTTCTCCTGTTTCTTAATGGCCTCGGCCATGCTGGGCGCGCCGGCGGCCTGCACGCCGTAGACCCTGCAGTCCGGGCGCAGATGCTTGATCGCGTAGGCGATGCCGCTGATCAGCCCGCCGCCGCCAACCGGAACAATAACCGCGCCGACATCCGCAAGCTGATCCAGAATCTCAAGCCCGATCGTTCCCTGCCCCGCGATCACCTCGTCGTCGTCAAACGGGTGAATGAATGTGTAGCCCTTTTCATCCCGGAGCCTGCAGGCGTACTCGTACGCCTCGTCATATCCTCCCGGCACAAGACGGACCTCGGCGCCGTAGGCTTTCGTTGCCTCCACCTTGCTGATCGGCGCGCCGTCCGGCATACAGATTACGCTGGAAATGCCGCTGCGCTGCGCCGCGAGCGCAACGCCCTGCGCGTGATTGCCGGCACTGCAGGCGATGATGCCCCGGGCCCTCTCCTCTTCGGAGAGCTGGCTGACCTTATAATAAGCGCCCCGCACCTTGAAGCTGCCGGTCACCTGCAGATTTTCCGTTTTCAAATACACGGGCGCCTTCGAACCCAGTTCCGGCGCCTCAATCAGGTCCGTTTTCCGCGCGATGTCCCTGAGCACATAGGAGGCGTGATAGATTTTATCGAGTGTAAGCATGAAACGATACTCCTTCATGGGTGAATCCATAAAAAAAGGCTTTCTTAAGCCGTTTCGCATGACAATAAAATAGCATTTTCTTTACTTTTTGTCAACCCGCCTACGATAAAAGGACAGGCGGGCGCTTGCAATATAAGAAATCGGAGCGTATACTAAAGCGAAACGATTTCAGGGAGGATTGACAATGAAAAGCGCCGAATACAGAATACGGCTTCGAAGTCTCGTCATTTTTCGCGGTCTGCTGCAGGACCCCGTACTGCAAAAACTGACCGCCCTTCTGTCCGCGGACCCTTCACGGACAGAAGAAACGGTCGAGTGCTACTGCGCGTTTGTCCACGCGTTATTTCAATATACGGAGAACTGGTCCGACTATCTCATAACCCGCGTTTTGGAAGATGATAACTTCTATGTGCGGGCCTTAGGCGCGCCGGATGCAGCCTCGGAAACGATTTCGGCCACAGTTTCGGAGGCGGCCCCGGGTGCGGCCTCGGAAACGGTTTCGGAGGCGCTTTCGATGTCGGCCCCTGAGGCGGCCTCGAAAACAGTCCCGGACGGGCCGCTGGCCCGCATGCTTCAAAACGAGCTTTCCTTTCTATCGGAACTGAGCCTCTATGACGGCACAGACATCCGCTCATCCTGCGACTTTCCTTCCGATCTGTGGCCGCGCTGGAAAACGTCCGCCCGCTCGCTTCCAACGCTGTACGCGAACCGCATTGCCGCGATCCACGAGACCGGATACGGCGTCTTCGCCAAATACGCCGTGTTTACGGTGGACAACGGACGCCTCGTGCCAGTCCGGCACCCAGATTCGCAGAAACTCTCCGACTTGACCGGCTACGAGCGGGAGCGCGGACTTCTCATCGCCAACACGGAGGCGCTTCTTGCGGGAAGGCCCGCCAATAACGTACTTCTGTACGGTGACGCCGGCACCGGAAAGAGCAGCACCGTAAAGGCGGTCGCAAACGCCTACAGAGACCGCGGACTGCGCCTGATCGAGGTGAAAAAGAACCAACTCTACCAGATTCCGGCTCTTGTCGACTCGCTGTCGGACAATCCGTGCAAATTCATCCTGTTTATCGACGATTTGAGCTTCAGCCGCAATGACAACGATTTCTCTGCGCTGAAGGCCATTCTGGAAGGCAGCGTGAACGGGCGCTCACGGAACCTTGCCGTCTACGCGACAAGCAACCGCCGCCATCTGATTAAAGAAACCGTGAGCGACCGGGACGGCGACGAAATCCATCTTTCCGACACCATGCAGGAACTGATGAGCCTTTCGGCCCGTTTCGGCCTCACGATCACTTTTTCGAGGCCGGACAAAGACCTGTATCTTTCGATTGTGAACGCCCTGTCTGAACAGTACGGGCTCGACCTTCCGAAGGACCAGCTTTATGCCCTCGCGGAGGCGCATGCCCTGCGCAGCGGAGGGCGCAGCCCGCGCACGGCG
>CAYUPA010000233.1:2882-3186 GCA_964446565.1 uncultured Lachnospiraceae bacterium | reverse complement strand
CCTGCATCGCTGCTGGTATGAAGAATCCAGACCGGCATTCCGCAGTAGAGGGCGCCGATCTGCATCAGGTCGGAATGCGTATCGTCGGGAGTTTTGTTAAAAGAAGTATCGGTCGGGAATTTGCGCAGAGAAGCTCTGTATACGACGATGCCGAGGGAAACCGGCATAAACGCGGCGCCCCGGTTCCGGTTTTCCGAGGCTTTGTTCACTTCCTCCACAGGAATTTCCTGCCCTTTGCTGTACGCTGGCAGCCCGGGAAGTTCATATTCGTCTAAATATTGCCGCATCGTTTCTTCCGGCAGGG
>CAYUPA010000233.1:0-2872 GCA_964446565.1 uncultured Lachnospiraceae bacterium | reverse complement strand
CATGCCTCGGGCCGGGACGGTGACGGAATCTTCCGGTTTGGTCAGCAGTTTGGCGCCTTTTGTTTCTTCCGGCAGGGCCGTCGGCGGATTGAGAATGTCAACGACGGACGGACGGACTTGGCGCAGCGCCCCGTTCCAGTTGTGAATCTGCTCCGGACTCATGAGCGCGTCGTTCGGATGCGCCTTGGTTGCGGCCCACTCATACGTCCACTGTCCCGCATCGGAAAGGCCGTCCGGATTCACATCGGGCGCTTCCGGCGCCCGGGACGCATCCGTATCCTCTGATTCGGGCGCGGCGGGCGCAGACGACTCGGAGGATACGTCTTCGGACCCGGAGGCGGCATCTTTCGAGGGATCGTTTAAGGCAGCCAGCGTTTCCGCGTCCGGCCGCATCGAGTCATCGGTCAGCCCCGTCGATACCGGAACGAAAAAACCGCAGAGGATCGCGGCAAACAGAAGAACACCGCCTATGATTCTACCCTTCATATCATCACCTCATGTCCAGCGGAATTGTCACTTTTCGTTTCACGCGAAAATATTGTAGCACAGTTTCGCCGTTCTTTCAACCCATAGAAAAAAGGCCGAATCCTGCGTCCTTGGGGAAAGGCAGGTTCGGCATCCATGAGGAAAAGACGGATTCGGCGTCCATGGGAAAGTCTGGTTCGGCTGTGAATGGAAAATGTCCTGTCCTCTCCGCTGCGCGGCCCATTCGACTGAGGACAACGCAAAATGAAAAAATGGCGCATACCGATATATATCCGGAGCCGGATTACAGAACGATGCTGTAATGTTTTTTCAGCAAAGCGGCGGATTCCTCCCGCAGCGGCATGACCGCGGAGGTGCCCTTTTTCGTAACCGAAAGAGAGGCCACACAGTTCGCGAAGCGAAGGGCCGTCCGAATCGGCAGGCCTTCTGCAAGCGCTACCGTCAATCCGCCGTTAAACGCGTCCCCGGCCCCGGTTGTGTCAATCGCGTGTACAGGCGGCGGCGCGATGAGGTCTTCGTCCCGGCCGTTATAATAATACGCGCCCTGCGAACCCAGCGTTATGATCACGTTCTTTACGCCTTTTTTAAGCAGCCTTTCGGCGGCGGTTTTCGCCGATACGGGGTCTTCGACAGGCACTCCGGTGAAAAATTCCGCCTCGGTTTCGTTGGGCGTGAGATAATCGATCCCGTTAAACAAATCATCCGGTATTTTTTGAAACGGAGCGGGATTCAGCACGATGATTTTTCCGTACCGCAGGGCAAGTGCTTTAGCCTCCGCGACCGCTTCGATCCTTGATTCGAGCTGCGTCAGAACCGCGCCGCAGGTTTCGAATTCATGCGAGGCCGCGCGCACGTCCTCGGCGGAAAGCTCATCGTTCGCGCCTTTCACCACGATGATGCGGTTTTGCCCTGTCCCGGTTTCTATCTCAATATCGGCGGCTCCGGTCGAAGCGGTTTCGCTCATGCCAAGATACCGCGTCGTCATTCCCTCGGCCCTGTACCGCTCAAAAAAGGACTGACCGAAGCTGTCGTTCCCGACCCTGCCGATCATAACGACCTCGGCGCCGGACCGGCTCGCCGCCGTGGCCTGATTATTGCCCTTACCGCCCAGCCCGAATGCGAAGGACTCGCCCAGGGCTGTTTCGCCCGTCACGGGAAGCCGGGAAGAATAAAAATCGATGTCGGTAATTAAACTCCCTACAACCACAATTTTAACCATGACAGCCCTCCCGGCTTACTGTTCCGGATTCTGCCCGGATACGATCCTGATTCCGGCCGAGGTTCCAAGCCGCTCCGCGCCGGCCTCGATCAGTTTCACCGCGTCGGCATAGCTGCGAATGCCCGAGGACGCTTTGACTTTTACCGAACCGGTGCAGTTCGCTTTCAGCAGCGCGACATCTTCCGCGGTGGCCACGCCTTCTGAGAAGCCGGTGCAGGTTTTGACAAAACCCGCTCCAGCCTTGCACGCAAGGCGCGTGGCGGCCGCCTTTTCGTCGTCGGTGAGCAGTCCGGTTTCGATGATGACCTTAACGCAATGGCCGGCTGCGGCCTTCACAACGCTGCGGATCTCGTTTTCCACATACGCGTGGCGCCCGTCTTTCAGCGCGCCGATATTGATCACCATATCGAATTCGTCGCATCCGTTACGGAGGGCGTCCTCGACTTCCGCCGTCTTAACGGCCGTCGTATTCGCGCCCAGAGGGAAACCGATCACGGTGCAGACCTTTACCGGACTGCCGGCAAGGAGGTCTTTTGCCAAAGCGACGTTGCAGGGGTTTACGCAAACGCTCGCGAATTTATATTCCTTCGCTTCCGCGCACAGCCGTTCGATATCCGCCCGCCCGGCGTACGGTTTTAACAGGGTATGGTCGATATAGGTGTTGATTTTTTCCATCATTTTAATTCCTTTCTATTCTTCATCGATTGTCTTGAAAGATTTTCCCCACTGACGAATCCGCTCGGCGTACGCGTCGTTAAAACGGTAGTCGCGCCAGAGGGTTAAAATTTTCATATCCTCGCGGGATTCGCGGTTGTCGAGCGCATGGAAACACCCCGCCGGGATAAAAATAACCTGATCGGGTCCGATTTCGGAGACCGTATCGTTTAATTTGATTTTACCATGGCCGCTGAGAATATAGTAAATTTCATCCTCTTCGTGCACGGCGCCGTCCAGGGCGAAACCGGCCTTTACGGTCCCGTGGTTGATTTGAATCACAGTATCGCGCCCGGTGATTACATGGTCGAGCAGCATCCTCGATTCATAGCTGTTCCCGAAGCACAGGGGTTTGACCCGTTTTGCATCGACGATCAAAGGATCACACTTTTTCATCTTTTCTTTCGGGCAGGCGCACCCGCACTCCTTTCATTTGTACGCGCCTGTACTTTT
>CAYUPA010000232.1:2270-3217 GCA_964446565.1 uncultured Lachnospiraceae bacterium | reverse complement strand
AAACCGCGAGTAGCTGACATCGCACCGCCCCGCGGCCGAGGGGATGTCAAGATTGGGATCACGAAAGAATTCCGTAATATATTCAACCGCCGGGGCGATCTTCTGCAGGGCGGAGGACCCGGTGTAGCCTCCCCTTGTCTTTTTGAGGGCCGCTTCCAGAATCGTATACAGAAGCCGCATACACGCAAGGTACCACCCCGCCCGCCTGCGGTCGAACTCGAGAAGCAGCTGTTCCCACAGCCCGCGCATGGAAGAGCCGGACCCAAAAGGTATGCGGAACGGTTCGTTTCCCAAATCCGTATCAAGAACTACCAGTATAACATACCCCGCTGCATTCGCCGGATAGATGTCCGTGTACTTCGCGCTGCGCGGGATGTAGACCAGATCCCCATCGCGGAGTTCCCACGCGCGGTCGGAAAAACGCTGTTCCACGGAGGCGTCCGCCGAAAAGAAAAACCTGTCGCTTCTGCCTTTGTTACGCCAAATCCGTTTCCCGGGCAGGCGGTTGTCCACCTTGATAACGTATCGCAGGTCTTTTATATTGGCCCGCTCCAGCGCCTCTGTGACGTTATTCCGTTCTAATGCTTCCTCGCTCATTTTTCCTCACCCGTATCGATTATAGCAGGCGCCGCGGAAAAAGCAAGGATTTCGTCGGGCGCCGCGCACCGCCCGCGGTCTGCCTCTGCAAATCTGCACGCGCCCTGCCCGCAGAACAGGTCCCGCAGGACGTGCCGTCTCGCCGTCCGATTCGTAAAATCCTGTGATTTTTACAGTCAAAAAACACAAATAATCGAAAATCGCATTTACACGCGCAGGCCGACGCTTTATGATGGGTTCGTGCCGCGAAAGGTCCGCCTGGTGGCATGATCGCAGAAAATGGATGGCGGATGCGGATTCTATGAACAGACAAATCGTCTTTTTGAGGTGATAATGGAGAGTAAACCCCC
>CAYUPA010000232.1:0-2260 GCA_964446565.1 uncultured Lachnospiraceae bacterium | reverse complement strand
GGTTTTTGACATTCAGCGCGGCCCCATGGAGACCAATACGCCCTTAATTTTTGATATTCAGCGCGGTTCCTACGTAGACGGGCCGGGAATTCGGACGGTCATTTTTTGCAAAGGCTGCAATCTTGACTGCGCGTGGTGCCACAATCCCGAGAGCAAGTCGCCGCTGAAACAGCTTTTGTACTACCGTGCCCGGTGTACGCGGTGCGGCGCCTGCCATGCAGTCTGCGGGCAAGGGGCTGTCCGCGAAGACATGACGGTGGACGGTACGAAATGCGTTTGCTGCGGAGAGTGCGCCGACGTGTGCCCCGCGAACGCGAAGATGATCTGCGGTAACCCCATGCGGATCGAAGAGATCGTAAAGACCGCCGTAAAGGACAAAGGCTACTACGAAGCGACGGGCGGCGGCGTTACCATTTCGGGCGGAGAATGTATGCTCTATCCCGACTTTGTTTTCGAACTGGCCGCGCGGCTCAAAAGCGAAGGAATCGCAGCAGCCGTCGACACCGCGGGCAATGTGCCGCGGTCTTCCTTTGAAAAGGTTCTGCCTCATACGGCGCTGTTTCTTTACGACCTGAAACATACGGACGCAAAGCGGCACAAAGACGGCACCGGCGCGGACAACGGGCGAATCCTTGCGAATCTTGAATGGCTGTACGCGCAGGCGCCCGAAAAAATCCTGCTGCGGATTCCGCTGATTCCCGGATTCAACACCGACGAGGAAAGTCTCGCGGGCCTTAGAGACTGGCTTCTCGCGCACAAGAACATACAGCGCGTCGAGCCGCTGCAATACCACAAGCTCGGCGACAGCAAGGCGGAAGCGCTTGGCCGCGGAAAATACGAAGCCGCTGTCCCTTCAAAGGCTGAATTTGAACGTATGAAAACAATCCTGTTAGGATAAAAGGAGGCTGTAAGCATGGACAAACGATGGATTGAATTAGCGGAATACAGTCATTCTCATGACATATTCCCGAAAGCGGTCGACATCGAGTACGACCCGGACGACGACATGTTCCCCGATGCGGTCAAAAACGGCAAGCGCTTCAGCGAATATATGAAAGCGCAGCCCATAGAAACCTACGAAGGCGCTCACTTCATGGGTCTCATGCGGTTTACCGGCAGCATCGGCTTCCCCGGTGAAATACACGGCGGGCTGGGCCATCAGTACGGCGGGAAAATGTCAAGGCGCTACGGATTGAAGCCGCAGGACGGCCTTGCCACCTTCGACTGGGAACACGCCACTGCCGACTGGGGCTATGTCCTGGAGAACGGCATTGAAGGACTTCTCGCCAAGCTGAACAACGCCCGCGAGGTGCATAAGGCGGAGCCGGATAAGGAATATTTCCTGACCGGCGTGGAACTGGCGCTGGGCGGTATGCTCAAGTGGGCCGAACGCTGCGCGGACCAGTGCGATATATGGGCGGACAACGCCGAAGGCGCGGAAAAAGAGAACTTCCGCAAGATGGCGGAAATTCTCCGGTACGTTCCGTATCATCCGGCCCGCACCTTCCGCGAGGCGGTACAAACGGTCTATCTTCTTTATTTCTTCATGCCCGACAGCCCCGGCGCGCCCGACAGATACCTGCGCAAATTCTATGAGGACGATCTTGCCGCGGGCCGGCTGACCGAGGAAGAGGCCTCGAATTATATCGCGGAACTGGCTTTGATGTTCAGCGCCCGCAAGCCCTACGACAACCCGCTTGCTGACAAGGGCGGTGAATGCCATATTTCGCTGGGCGGCTATCTGCCCGATCACACAGACGGCTGGTGCGCGCTGTCCCGTCTCATCCTCGATACGCTCATGCAGCTGCCGCTCGTCCAGCCGCAGCTAACCGTTCGCTGGACGCCCGATATGAAGGAAGAAGACTTTATGCACGTGATGGACTGCGAACGCCGCGACGCCGGAAAGCGCATCGCTGTCAGCAATGACGTTCCGCACATCAATGCCTATATGAAATACCTGGGTATGCCCTTTGAGCAGGCCTGCCGCTACATCATTATCGGCTGCAACGAACCCACATTCGCGGGCGCGGTTGACCTCACCGGTACATTCATCAACGCCGGGCGTGCCATGACCGACGTCTTCCATGGCGACCGCCGCGTCTTCGACTGCAAAACCTTCGACGAATTCTACAATATGTTCGAAGAGACGCTGAAACGCACGCTCGACGAAGGTCTGGAATACCTGAATATGTTCAACACTGCCCGCGCCCGCGACGAAAACGTCGTTTCCTCGCCTTTCCTGCCCGGCTGCATCGAAAAC
>CAYUPA010000231.1:0-3224 GCA_964446565.1 uncultured Lachnospiraceae bacterium | reverse complement strand
AGTCTACATGCCCCGGCGTGTCGATCAGATTGAAAATGTATTCCTCCCCGTCCTCAGCCTGATAGACCAGCCGGACGGCCTGCGCCTTGATGGTAATGCCGCGCTCCCGTTCAAGGTCCATCGTGTCAAGAACCTGTTCCTGCATTTCCCGTTCGGTCAGGAGGCCGGTTTTCTGAATGATCCGGTCGGCCAGCGTGGACTTGCCGTGGTCGATGTGCGCGATGATGCTGAAATTCCGAATAGATTCCTGTTTCGTCATGGGTACCTGTAATCTTTGAATTCTGGATTGGGTTCCTGAAATTTTGAAATCGAAAAACGCGTCAAAGCAGAGGCCGGATCACATCGGGAAACGTCCGGTAATCATCGATTGTCAGATACGGAAAATCCGACAGATACACGCTCTCGTCGTTCCCGCCGGGCCCGTAATCATCCCCGATATAAAGCACATTGTCGTGGGCAAGGCCCTGCTCTTCGCAGAACAGGCCGAGCGCATACCGCTTGTCATAGGGCTTTGGCGCCATATCAAAGGACGACGATCCGCCTACGAAGACCGTATACTCGCTGAAGAGCCCGCATACCGCCGGATAGATCGCCCTGCGCTTTTTTCGGTCCGGATCATACGCGAGCTTCTCCTCCGGCAGGGCTTTCGTGCCGAGGCAGGGAAAGGTGACGCATCCGGACGGATGGTATTCGACACTGTCGCCCCGATAAACCCCGAGGCCGTACTGCGCCCGGAGCCGGGACGCCCTTTCGTCGATCGAAGCGCGGTCGACGGGGAACACCTTGTTCCGCAGGATATCCATGCTTCCGGTCCGGACGTTGTACTCTCCGTACTGCAGCCCGTAGTTGCCGATGATAGCGGCAACGGGGAAATGCTCCATTTGATTAAAAATGCGCATGACGCCGCCGGCGCCGACCATGAGAAGCCTGTATTTTGCGGAAAGCGCCTCCAGAGCGGCGCGGGCCTGCGCGGACAGCGGCTGTTTATGCTGCGTCAGGGTGCCGTCCAAATCCATGGCGACGACTTGTATCTTCGCGGTGTTCAAGTTCGTTTCCCAAGCTCCTTTAATTTTTGAATCGCATCCGCCGGATTATTCGTCGTAACGAGTTTCGCGCCGTATCCGCAGACTACGGAAAGCATTTCCCTTGAGGTGACGCTGGCGCCGACCCAGGGCTCGATCCCGTGCCGCAGGAGATGCTCGTAGTCCTCTTTTCGTTTGTCCGTCCCGGAAATGCAGGCGCAGAAGAGATAGGTATCCGGGTCCCTTTTCACATTGAACATCGTGGAATACGGATAGAAGCCATGGAGAAGGAACCGGTGCGCATACGCTTCGTCGGCATATTCCAAAGGCCACGCGTCAAAGCTGTTCAGGACGATTCGGTCCTCCAGCCCGTATTTCCGGACCATCTCGACCGTCTTATCGACGCAGATCCGGCACCGTTCCTCGTTGCCGTCCTTATGATATTCTTTCAGTTCAAGGTTGATGAGGAAGTCATACCGCCCCGCCCATTCCAGAAATTCCTCCAGTGTCGGTATCTGAAGACGGTGGGTTTCACCGCCGGCGTTTAACGCCCTGATTTCCGCAAGCGTCATCTTGCTTATAAGGCCTGCCGTTCCGGTCGTCCTGTATACCGAGGGATCGTGGATCAGCACCAGATCGCCGTCCGAAGTCATCCGGATATCGGTTTCGATCATGTCCGCTCCCTGGACCCTCGCTGATTCAAAAGCCTCCATGGTGTTCTCATAAACGTTGTAACTGTCGCCGCGGTGCGCGGCGACATTCATGCTGTAACGGTAGGAAAAGCCTCTGCGGCTGTCGTTTGCAACTGTGTTTGCCATAAGTAACCACTTCCTTTTCTTATGCTGCGTTCATTTTATAATTTTTTATTTGCAATGTCAATCGTTACTTTTCCCGCTGTGCGCTCGCCCGTGATAAAAGCGAGTTGATTTCGGGAGAAGCAGTTATGCAGATCAAACGCAAATTTGTACAGATATTTATTTGTTTTTGTTTATCTCTTCCATATATCCCGCCGTAATGATTCCGGCGGGAAGCGCAACAATAGCCGTCCCAAAGACGGCGGAAAGCCTTGTGATGGCTTTTCCGATTGTAGAAGTCGCGTATATATCACCGTAGCCAACTGTCGTCAAAGATACAGTGGCCCAATATAGAGCATCGAAGAATGTTTCAAAAGTATCCGGCTCCACGTTAAACATAATCAGGGCGGAAACAATGATATATCCGAAAGCCAGAGCGCACACTACCAGCAATGAATCCCTTTGGTTCCGGAAAACCTTAAGTATAATGGAGATGTTCTTTGAATATTTGGCCGCCTTAAAAATCCGGAATACTCTCATTGCCCGGAACAGCCGGACAAACTTGAACAGGCGCAGACTGCGATTTAGCGAAGTAATGCCGGGAAGGATGGCTATAAGATCAGTTATCGCTATCGGAGTAAATGGATGAATTAAAAACGACATTGCGCCCTTGTGCTGGCGAAAATCGGCAGTAATCCACCGGAGAAAATAGTCCAGAATGAAAACCGCCGTACATCCGGCATCAATGGCTTTCAAGGCGGAATTTTGATCCTTGAATGCAAGCGGTATAAGGCTTATGATCGTGATCAGGAAAAGAACGGCATCATAAATGTCCCGCGTCTGGCCTTCCGTCGTCGGAGGTTCGACAAGGTTAAATATCTTTTTCCTCATGGTTATCTCCGCAATTCCATGACCTTCCCCATAATGCGGACAGGCAGGGATTCAATCTGGTATTTATCATAGAAACAGGCTGAAACGCAGGGTTTTGCCGTATTTCTGTATATAAAAGAATGAAAGGGGCTGTGCCCATGGACGTTTTAAGCCTGATAGCTGTATTATGCTTCGGCATAACCTGCTTTAGCGTAGGTTACACTGTCGGTAAAAATAGAAATTAGACACAGAAACAGCCGCCCACGACTGAACAACTGAGCGGCTATTTCTGCTTAGTGTTTAAGGGCTAACCGTCTATCGGCAGTTCCTTTTTTATTGTTATTATACTCCAGGACACAGCAGGATTCAAGTGTGTTTTGCTAATTTCATAACTATCACACCGTTAGAGTTAATCGTCAAAGTAAATGCAACGCTTTTGAAAAACGCCGTTGCATTTGCTTTGACGATTAACATCGACGAGATCGGGTTTTCGACAGTTGAATAAAGAAAAAATTACTGTAGGCCGCATAAAGCCTAT
>CAYUPA010000230.1:0-3230 GCA_964446565.1 uncultured Lachnospiraceae bacterium | reverse complement strand
ATGCAACGACGCTGCATTACGCGCCCTGCGCGGAAGGCGGCTTTCGCGTGGTGATTGTGCTGCCGCGCGGCACGAATACGGACATGCCGGATTTTGTGCCGGAAAACAGGGAAGACACTCTGATGACCGCGCGGAACAAGTGGCTGATCGCACATCCGGAATCAAGTGAGGCCGCAGAGGGAGCGCATGTTGGACTTTGCGGAAAAAATCTGGACATTCTGTGGGATTGACGGAAAGTAAGTAAAATTTTGCATATTATGTTTTACGTATAAAATCTTGTACATGGAATCTTGTACATAAAATCTTGTACATTGAATCTCGAAAAGAGGATTGCGATTTGTGATGAAAAAAGAATATGTGATCGGCATCGATATCGGCACTTCCGGCGCCAAATGTATCGCTCTTGACAAAAACGGCGTTATTCTCGCATCCGCAACCCGCGAATATCCGCTGTATCAGCCGCGGGAGGGCTGGACCGAGCAGGACCCTGACGACTGGTGGAACGCGGTGGGGGACAGTCTTCGGGCGCTGGTTGATAAAATCGGCGACAACCGTCCGGCCGGCATCAGTTTTTCCGGCCAGATGCATGGATTGGTCGCGCTCGATCAGAATGGGAAGCCCCTTCGAAGGGCCATTCTCTGGAATGATCAGCGTACGGAGAAACAATGCAGAGAGATCACAGAACGTGCCGGCGGACTTCAAAAACTGCTGTCATATACGAATAACCAGATGATTACAGGATATACCGGCGGAAAAATTCTCTGGATGAAAGAGAACGAGCCTGACCTTTACGAAAAGGTTCGTATCGTCGTTAATCCAAAAGACTATATCCGGTATAAACTGACCGGCCTTCTGCTTACGGATGTTTCCGACGCCTCCGGGTTTGGCCTTTTTAATGTAAAGGACAGAAAATGGTCGTATGAGTTGATTCAAAAAATCGGCTTAAAACCGGAGATTTTCCCAGATACGGTGGAGTCGGTCGAGCAGACGGGACAGGTGATAAAGGAAGCGGCAGCGTTCTGTCATGTCGAAGAAGGGACAAAGGTCTATGCCGGCGGCGGCGACGCGGTGATTTCGACAACGGGAATGGGGCTTGCGCAGCCCGGAAAGGTCGGCGTCACGCTCGGAACCTCCGGTGTCGTCGCGATGGGTCTTGCTTCATATGGCGAAAATAAAGACGGTACGCTGCAGATGTTCTGCAGCAATAAGCCGGGCGCGTGGCACGCCATGGGCGTTACGCTGGCGGCGGCCGGGTCGTATCAATGGTTCCGCAACGCGCTGGGAACGCACGAGAAGGCCCGTCAGGAAGCGGAAGGAATCGATGCGTATGAGCTTCTGAACGAACAGGCGGAACAGACGCCCGCTGGAGCGGACGGCCTTCTCTTCCTGCCGTATTTGACGGGAGAACGCTGTCCTCTTTACGATCCGAAAGCAAAGGGGGCTTTTGTCGGGATTACCTCGCTTCATACTAAAGGCCATTTTGCCCGCGCCGTGATGGAGGGCGTCGCGTTTTCCTTAAAGCAGGTCTTTGATGTCATCGTTTCCTTAAATCCCGATATGGAAACCCATGAAGTGATTGTATCCGGCGGCGGGGCGAAGAGCCGTCTTTGGCGGCAAATTCTGGCGGATGTTTTCGCGATGCCGGTTCATACGGTGTACGGCGCGTCGGAGGGCGGCGCGTTTGGCGCCGCGCTGATCGCCGGAACGGGCTGCGGTCTTTTCAGCACGCTGGAGGAAGCGATGAGTCTTGCGAAGCCGGACAGCGAGATTCTGCCCGCTGCCGCGAATGAACCAACGTATGAGGCGCAGTATAAAAAGTATGTGAGGCTGTATGGCGCGCTGAAGGAATTCTGTTGATAAGAATTAAAATCACATCACCTTTTTCAAAGGAGGTTTTTCCATGAATAATATTCCAGAAGTCAAACTGGGCATTGTATCGGTCAGCCGGGACTGTTTTCCGAAATCCTTAAGTATCCGCCGCCGCGGTGAAATTGTAAAGGCCTGCGGAGAGGCCGGCATCCCGATTTTTGAGGCGCCGACCTGCGTTGAGTCGGAAAAGGATATGCTCGCGGCCACAGCGGAGATTCAGGAAGCCGGCGTAAACACGCTTGTCGTTTTTCTTGGCAATTTCGGCCCGGAAAGCGCGGAAACGATGCTGGCGCAGTATTTTCAGGGGCCTGTGATGTTTGTCGCCGCGGCGGAAGAATCCGGAAACGACCTGATCGACGGCCGAGGCGACGCGTTTTGCGGAATGCTTAACTGCTCCTATAATCTTGCGCTCCGGGACATACCGGCGGTCATTCCGGAATACCCTGTCGGAACCGCTTCGGAGATTGCCGGCATGATCGGGGATTTTATTCCCGTTGCCCGCGCTGTTCTGGGACTGCAAAACCTGAAGGTTTTCAGCTTCGGCCCGCGTCCGCAGGATTTCATCGCCTGCAACGCGCCGATTCAGCAGCTCTTTGACTTGGGCATTGAAATTCAGGAAAATTCGGAACTGGACCTTCTTGTCGCGTATCATGGCCACGAAGGCGATCCGCGAATCGGAGCCGTCGTAAAGGACATGGCGGAAGAGCTTGGCTCCGAGAACCCGTACGCCGGCATCCTGCCGAAACTTGCGCAGTATGAGATAACGCTTCTCGACTGGGCGGAGGAAAACAAAGGTTCCCGCGAATATTTCATTTTCGCGAACAAGTGCTGGCCGGCCTTCCAGACGGAGTTCGGCTTCGTGCCGTGTTATGTCAATTCCCGTCTTGCGTCGCGGGGAATCCCGGTCAGTTGCGAAGTGGATATTTACGGCGCTGTGAGCGAATATATCGGGACCTGCATCACGGGAGAACCGGTAACGCTGCTCGATATCAACAATTCCGTTCCGAAGGATATGTATGAAGAACAGATTGCCTCAAAGACCGCCTACACGCAAAAAGACGTTTTCATGGGATTCCATTGCGGCAATACGCCGATCTGCCGTCTTACGAAAGGACACATGGGATATCAGCGGATTATGAAACGGTCGCTTGAGCCGGACGGGGAGCCTAATATTACGCGGGGAACGCTCGAAGGCGATATTGCGCCGGGCAAGATTACATTTTTCCGGCTGCAGGGCGGCGCGCGGGGCGAGATCAAGGCGTACATCGCGCAGGGCGAAGTTCTTCCCGTTAAGCCCCGGTCCTTTGGCGGCATCGGCGTTTTCGCGATTCCGGAAATGGGACGCTTCTACCGTCACGTTC
>CAYUPA010000229.1:0-3317 GCA_964446565.1 uncultured Lachnospiraceae bacterium | reverse complement strand
CTCTTCAACTGGCAAGTGCCATGGCTGCAGGTGCCGATCTGTTTCTGACCAACGACAAGCAGCTTCGGCAATATGATGGAATCAAAGTCATTACGCTGGATGAATTACCTTAAGGAGGATACACAAAGATGATTCCCGGGTTCGTTACTTCCTGCAACCGATAATTCAGCGAATTTCCGAAACATGATAAGGAACATGATAAGGAACAAGTTGTGGGGACAAGGTTCCTTTCAGAATTGCTGGAATACTGTACCCAGTCCAAAACAGGAGCGGAAACCCCGCGGCCGGTAGGAAACCGGAGAACAGGCGCGTCGCCGGAGGCAAGGATGGAAGCTGCGTATAAACGGGTATATGAAAAGCTGAAGAAAAGAATTGTGCAAAAAGAATATGCAATCGGAGAACTTCTGCCTCCGGAGCCGAGGCTGGAGGAGGAATTCCATGTCAGCCGCACAACGGTGCGCCGGGCCATTGATCTGCTGGCTCAGGACGGCTATATAACAGTGAAGCAGGGATTTGGGACGCAGGTCGTCAGTCAGAAAACCCTGCAGAATTTAAACCGGCTTACCTCCATCGGAGATTCTTTGGAGAGCAAGGGGTATAAAATCGGAATACGGGGCTGCTATATAGAAATGACGGAGGCGGAGGACGAGCAGGCGCAGCTTCTGGCCGTGGCGCCGGGGACCTCTCTGGTCTGCATTTACCGGATTCGCCTGGCGGACGAGGTTCCCGTGGCGATTATGCGGAATTATATTATCGCTTCCTATGTGCCGGGGATTGAGAAGGAGAAAACGATTCAGCATCTGTATCAATATGTGCGGGAGAATTACGGGCTGTACTATAACCGGTCCCGGGATATCATCAGCGCCTGCAATGCCAGCTACGAGGAGGCGCAGATTTTGAACGTTCCCGTAAAAACCGCGCTCCTTACGATCCGCCGTATCTGCAGCGTCAATAACCGGCCTGTGGAACTGGATATGGTGCGTATTGCGGCGGAAGGATACGAACTGGAAGTCTACCGGGAGTCTCCGCCGGCGGAAAGCGCTAGGACGGATGCGGGCGCTAATGATGGCGGAAAGCGCCGGGACGGATGAAGGACATAATTGAGGGCGGGGGGTTATAGGCTCGGACGTCCGTGCCCTGCCTGAGGCGGCTGCGGCGCCGCCCGCTGTTATCCTTTGAACCGGGAGAAGAGAGTATGAGAAGACGGTATATTTTATCCTATGATCTGGGCACAAGCGGCGTCAAGGCCGGTCTGTACGATGAGACGGGCAGGCTGATAGCTTCGCGGTATGGAACATACACGACCCTGTATCCTGCGGATGAGCGGCGGGAGCAGCGCCCCGCGGAGTGGTGGAGCCGCGTTGTACAGGTGACGAGGGAAATCGCGGAACAGTTCGACGCCGGCGGGGTTGCCGCTGTCGGTGTTTCCGGCCACAGTCTGGGAACGATCCCCGTAGATCGGGAGAGAAACCTCTTGACCGATACGACGCCAATATGGTCGGACGCCCGCGCCATTCATGAGGCGGAAGCTTTTTTTGAAAAAACGGATTACCGCCGGTGGTACGAAGCGACGGGCAACGGCTTTCCGCCGCATCTATATTCCATTTTCAAGCAAATGTGGCTTAAGGAATACGAACCCGAAATATACGAAAGAACGGATTGCTTTCTTGGCTCGAAGGATTATATCAATTTCCTTTTGACAGGCCAAAAGGCGACAGACAGGTCCTATGCCTCCGGCAGCGGCGTATACGATCTGAAAAAGGGACAGTATATTGACGGGTATCTGGAATGCGCGGGAATTGACAAGAGAAAACTCCCGCGCATCGCGGCCTCTGACGCGGTGATTGGATATGTGACCGGTACGGCGGCAGCGGAACTGGGAATTCCGGGAGGGGTTCCCGTGGTGGCCGGCGGTGTGGACAATGCGTGCATGTCCCTGGGCGCGAATTGCAGAAAAAGCGGGGACGCTTACGCTTCGCTGGGCTCTTCCGCGTGGATTACCGTATGCGCCGATTCGCCTTCCCTGAATTTTGAAACAAAGACCTATACGTTCGCCCATTGCGTGAAAGATAAATTCATCCCGTCGGTGGGCGTTTTTTCTTCTGGCTCCTCGCTGGAGTGGGCGATCAGCCGGCTGTTCGCCGGCCTTGAAAAGGAGAAGGACCGCTATGAGCGGTTTTCTTTTCTGGCCCGCTCCTCCCCGGCAGGCGCAAACGGCCTGTTCTTTATTCCGAATCTGGCGGGAGGTTCCTCTTTTGATCCGCGTCCGGACGTGAGGGGGATGATCGCGAATCTGGATTTGAAACATACGCCGGCGGACGTGGCAAGGGCGGTCTATGAGGGAATCGCTCTGCACCTGCGCTGCGCCTATGACGCGTTCGGTTCGGAGACCGCCTCTGTAAAAAAGCTGCTTTTAGTAGGGGGAGGCGCCCAAAACGAAGTGTGGTGCGGCATTTATGCTTCCGTTTTCGGCATTCCGGTCTTCAGAACGGCCATGACGCAGGGAGCGGCTTCGCTTGGAGCCGCGGCTCTGGCCGCTGTCGGAACCGGACTTTGGAAGGATTACGAGATGCTGGACACCCTTCAGAAAGAGGAATGTGTGATCGATCCGGATGAAGCGGACATGAAATATTATCAAAAAATGCGGATCCGGTATAAAAAGCTCTGCCTTCTCACGGGACAGGTTGCCGAGATTCTGCAGGAATGATGATCCGGATATGGTGGAGATGTTCCGGCAGCAGGCGGAATTTTTTCAGAAAGAGTAAAAAAACGGCGATGATGCGCAAATTGCGTGTCATTTTCTGTTTTTGTTTCTGGATTTTCAGATGTGTGTATGCTACTTTAGTACAAGCGCCTGTGTTTTCATTTTGGCGGATCGTTTTGACCATTTTGAAATTTGGCAGACAAAACGGTAAGAAAAGGAGGATTCCGCGGCCATGAACATTTCTCATAAAAACGGCGGCGGCGCGGTAGCAGGAAAAGAAAAGCGTCTGATGTCCAGAGACCGGAAGGACAACGTCGAATACTATCTTCTGATGGCGATCCCGCTGATTTTGATTTTCATTTTCAGCTATCTCCCGATGTTCGGCCTGATCATCGCTTTTCAGGATTATTCCGCCGGCCGTTCGTTTTTCGGGGCGGGTGTGAAATGGGTGGGTCTCAAACATTTTCGGAACTTTATGGGTTCCTACTATTTCACCCGGATTCTCCGCAATACGCTGGTACTCAATTTGATGGGGCTGTTTATGGGGTTCTGGGTCCCGATTGTTTTTGCGCTGATCGTCAATGAAATTCGGAACAGCGTATTCCGTAAGTTT
>CAYUPA010000228.1:0-3332 GCA_964446565.1 uncultured Lachnospiraceae bacterium | reverse complement strand
GAAGGCACAGGAGCTGCATCTCGAGCCGGAAGACTGTACCGTGGTCGATACGCTGGAACTGAGCCGGGGCCTTTTCAAAATTGCCCGGTACACGCTGGACAGCGTCGCGAAACACCTCTCGATTTCGCTGGATCATCATCACCGGGCCATAGACGACGCGGGAGCGACGGCGGAGATTTTCCTGCGGTGCGCGGCGGAACTCAAGGAGAAGGGCATTACGACGCTGAATCAGGTGAACCCGTTTATCCGCGCGAACACGGACGTGAAGCGGCTCCCCGCGCATCACGCGGTTATTCTTGTGAAAAACGCGGCGGGACTGCGCAATCTCTATGAATTGATTTCCATTTCGCATCTGCAGTATTTTTACAGGACCCCGCGAATCCCGAAGAGCGAATTCCTTCGCCTTCGGGAGGGGCTTTTCATCGGCTCCGCCTGCGAGGCGGGCGAACTGTACCAGGCTGTTCTCGAAAATGACAGCCCGGATGTTCTGGAGCGTCTTGTGAATTTCTATGATTATCTGGAAATTCAGCCGACGGGCAACAACGCGTTTCTGATCCGGAACGGCACGGTCCGGGACGAGGAGGAGCTGCGGGATGTCAACCGCAGGATCGTCGAACTGGGCGAAACCTATGGCAAGCCGGTGGTCGCGACCGGCGACGTGCATTTTCTGGAGCCCGAGGACGAGGCGTACCGCCGGATTCTGATGTACGGGAAGGGGTACGAGGGCGCCGACGAACAGCCTCCTTTGTATTTTCATACGACGGACGAGATGCTGGAAGAGTTCCGGTATCTGGGCGAAGCGAAAGCGCAGGAGGTTGTGATCGACAATCCTCTAAAAATCAGCGAAGCGATCGAAACGGTAAAGCCGATTCCGGACGGGACCTACACGCCGGAGATTGAAAACGCGGCCGAGGAGCTGCAGGACATCACGACGAAAAAGGCGAAAAGCATGTACGGCGACCCGCTGCCGCATGTTGTCGAAAAGCGTCTTGAAAGGGAGCTTACGTCCATCATAAAAAACGGATTCGCAAGCCTCTATATCTTTGCGCAGCGGCTGGTGTGGAAGTCCAACAGCGACGGATATCTCGTCGGGTCCCGGGGTTCGGTCGGCTCCTCCTTAGTAGCGACGATGGCGGGCATTACGGAGGTCAATCCTCTGCCGCCGCACTATTACTGCGAAAACTGCAGGTACAGCGAGTTCGATTCCGAGGAGACCCGCGCCGTGCAGGGCAAGTCCGGTTTCGATCTTCCGGATAAGGTCTGTCCCCGCTGCGGAACAAAGCTCACGAAGCAGGGACAGGAGATTCCGTTTGAGACCTTCCTCGGGTTTGACGGCGATAAAGAGCCGGACATCGATCTGAATTTTTCCGGGGAATATCAGGCGAGAGCCCACGCCTACACGGAGGAGCTGTTCGGGAAAGATCAGGTGTTCCGTGCCGGCACCATGGGCACGCTCGCCGAAAAAACGGCCTACGCCTATGTGAAGCGGTACATGGAAGAGCATCACCAGAAGTTGAATTCGGCGGAGATCAGCCGCCTCGTCGAAGGCTGCACAGGCGTAAAGAGAACGACGGGCCAGCATCCCGGCGGGCAGATGATCGTGCCGAAAGGATACAGCATCTATCAGTTTACGCCGGTCCAGCATCCGGCAAACGACGCGTCGACAGGCATCATTACAACGCATTTTGATTATCATCAGATCAAGGGGCGGCTGTTGAAAATGGATATTCTGGGACACGACGATCCGACGATGATCCGGATGCTGGAGGACCTTACCGGCGTGGATGCGACGACGATTCCGCTGGACAATAAGGAGGTCATGTCGCTGTTTCTCTCGACCAGGGCCCTTGGCGTGGAGCCGGACGAGATCAACAGTCCGGTCGGAACCTTCGGGATTCCGGAGTTCGGTACGAATTTCGTCCGCCAGATGCTGATCGAGACGAAGCCGACCAGCTTTTCCGACCTGGTCCGGATATCCGGCCTGTCACACGGGACCGACGTTTGGAACAACAACGCGAAGGACCTGATCGACCGCGGCATCGCCACGATTTCAGAGTGCATCTGTACCCGTGACGATATTATGACCTATCTGATCCATAAGGGACTGGACAGCCTGCATTCGTTTAAGATCATGGAGTCGGTCCGGAAGGGAAAGGGCCTGAAGCCGGAAGACGAGGAAGCCATGCGCGAAAAGGGCGTTCCGGAATGGTACATAGAATCCTGCAAAAAGATTAAATATATGTTCCCGAAGGCGCATGCCGCGGCGTATGTGACGATGGCGCTGCGCGTTGCCTACTACAAGATTTACTATAAGGAAGCCTATTACGCGGCCTATTTTACGGTGCGCGCCGACAATTTTGACTATCAAACGATGTGCCGCGGCCTTACGGCGGCGCGGGAGGCCATCCGGGCGATCGACGGCAAGGACAAGGCGGAGGTAACCTCGAAGGATAAGGATACGCGGACGATTCTGGAACTGGTCGTGGAAATGTACTGCCGCGGCGTCGAATTTGAGCCCATCGACCTCTATCGGTCCGACAGCTCGCGATTTCAGGTTACAGAGAACAAAAAGCTCCTTCCTCCCTTCAACGCGATTCAGGGACTGGGGCTTAATGCCGCGGAAAGCATCGTGGAAGCGCGCGGGGCTGGCGCGTTTTCGACGATTGAGGATTTTCTGCTTCGGACCAGGGTCAGCCGGTCGCTTGTGGAACCGTTAAAAGAGACAGGCGTGCTGAAGAATCTGCCGGAAACGGAGCAGATGAGCCTGTTCGGTTAAAGGCGCGGGGAAGGGCGCCGGTGGGCGGCGCAGACGCAAAAGCGCCAACCGAATCCTGATGGGCGCAGTACGGCTTGTGGAGAAAGCGCAGGTAAGCGTCAACATCATCACAAGGCTGAAAAGGAATGAATATCTGTCCATGGAAACGATAGAAAAGCGGTGCAATGCCTTAGACTGCACAGCTGATAAAATGCTGGATTTCGTTCGGGAGAAATAGTATCAAATACCGCATCGAGGTGCTTATAAATGATCAAAGCCGTATTATAGACAACAGTTGCCGATATATTTTCCATAACAGGCGATAAGGCCTCTAAAATTCCAAAATATCAACGAGAATACACTTGAGGAATTAATGAGTGGGATGCTCTTTTCAACGATGCAGCGGATAATGATCCCGGATATTTCCTCGGCTCTTATATTTGTATAAACGGAGGTTCGCTGAACGGTACAACTTTGGAAGTTATTGACGGACAACAACGGTTTTCAACGATAACCTTGTTGTTGATAGACATCTATGAAAAAATGATTAAAAGCGACTATCATACTCTCTTGGACA
>CAYUPA010000227.1:1486-3333 GCA_964446565.1 uncultured Lachnospiraceae bacterium | reverse complement strand
CTGGTACGAATACCCCGTCGCCGAATCCAGACCGCTGTCCGGCACGCCGCAGACGATATCGGCCTCCACAGGATACTCCTTCGCCAGTTCGACTCCCATGTTAAACCGCGCCTGATAGACGCTCAGTCCGTCGATGACCGAATCCGGTCTCGCAAAATAGACATATTCGAAAATGCACAGGCCCTCGCGGTCGTCCTGTTTTTTCAAAATCTTATGGCTGTGGCTGGTTCCGTCCGCTTCTATGATGAACATCTCGCCCGGCTCCACATCGCGGACAAAATGGAAGCCGGCGCCTTCGAGCGCACAGCTTTCCGAGGCGACACAGACGCCGGTTTCGTTTTCGCCGATGCACAGGGGCCGGAACCCGTGCACATCCCGCACCGCGATCAGCTTGTTTTTACTGGAAAGTACAAGAAGGGAAAACGCGCCGCGCAGCTGAAGGGCCGTCACTTCCACCGCCCGTTCCACGCTGCCTCCGCGCAGCGCCTCAAACGCGATCAGAAGCGCGATGGCCTCGGAGTCGTTGGTCCCGACAAAATCGCAGCCGATGTGCTTCAGGCGTTCCCGAATCTCCGCGGCGTTTATGATGTTGCCGTTATGGGCGACAGCGATCCGCCCTTCCAGATATTCTTTTACGATCGGCTGCACATTGGCCCTCGTGTTGTTCCCCGTCGTGGAATAGCGCACGTGCCCGATCGCCGCGTGGGAAGCGGGAAGCCGTTCCAGTATCGAAGGCGTGAAAACCTCGTTGACAAGGCCGAGGTCCTTGACGCAGGGAAGGGAGCTGTTCTTGAGCGCCGCGATGCCGGCTCCCTCCTGCCCGCGGTGCTGCAGGGCGAGGAGCGCGTTATACGTGATGCCGCAGGCCTCCTCCGTTTGGGTCATGACGCCGAACACGCCGCATTCCTCGCGGAGATGCCGCCGTGCTTCCTGCCGCCATGTTGCCTGCCGCTGTGCTTCCTGCCGACGCGCTTCCTGCCGCCATGTTTCCTGCTGCCGTGCTTCATTTGGAAGGTTCGCAGTTTCCGTGGTACTTTTCTTCATTGTTTCTCCTGTATATAAATGCGTTTCAAAGCGGTACGGACGCGTGCCGCGGGCAATCCATTTCGCATTTGGAACAGAATACGTTTCGTATTAACGAACGTATTCTACATTTCGTAGGTTTTGAGAATGCTTTCCGCGATTTCCATGCGGGAAACCCGTTCGTCCATCGCGCGCTTTTCGATATACCGGTGCGCCTGCGGTTCCGACATGTTCAGACTTTGGATCAGACAGCACTTGGCGCGGTCGACAAGCCGGATTTCGTCGATTTTTTTTTGCAGCTGCACGTTTTCCCTCTTGAGCCCGAGAATCCGCTTACGAATGGAAAGCGCGACCTTTACGGCGTGATGGAACAGGCTCCGGCTGATCGGCTTGGGGACGACGATCACCCCGCTGTCTTCCACCCGGGCCTCGATATCCTCCGCAAGCTCCGCCTGTACCGTCAGAATGATGCCCGCGCTGGTCTTTTCGGAGGCCGTCAGGGCAAGCTCATGGCCGAACTCGTCTTTAAGCGGCGTGTTGATCACAAGGAGTTCCGGATCGTTCTCCTGCAGAACGCGCCGCGCCTCTGACGCGCTCCGGCAGATCTCCGCAGCGAGGCCCGCCGACTGTTCCTTCAGCAGTTTATCCAATAAAACAGCGCCTTTCTCGGTGCTTGAAACAATCATAATGTTGTTCATACGCTTTTACCCTGTTCTTCCCGCGCAAATGCGAATGCCGTTAAATGCGCAGGAAATACAGGTCCCGTTCCAGACGCTCTTTATCCATTGTTTTTTCGTATTGTTCCGACTGTGTTTCTTTTGCGC
>CAYUPA010000227.1:0-1476 GCA_964446565.1 uncultured Lachnospiraceae bacterium | reverse complement strand
ATATAATGCTGCAGGATGCGCTCCGGCAGCGCGGTTTTAAGGAATTCGCTGTCCCTTGCGCACGCGACCGCCTCCTTAAGAGACGAGGGGAGCCTCTCCGCATTTTCTATTTTCTCTTTCGTGGGGTCCAAATCGAGCGGTTCCGGAAGAGGCAGTCCTTTCTCGACGCCTTCCAGTCCCGCGTACAGTACCAGCGCAAAGGCCAGATATGGGCTGCAGGACATGTCCGGCGAACGAAGTTCCATCCGCGCCTCATCCGTCGACGGGGTCACGGGAACGCGAATCAGCTGGGAGATATTGCGCTTAGACCAGCTGATGTAGCCGGGCGCCTGATACTCGCCCAAACGCTTGTAAGAGTTGGTGATCGGGTTTAAAAAGAGAGTCATTTCCCTGACCCGGTTCAGAACGCCCGCGATAAAGGATTCCGCAAGACTGTGGCTCCGCGATGTGCTGCTGAAAAGATTCTCCCCATCGCGGCGCAGCGACACATTGATATGAAGGGAGCTTCCGCTCTGTCCCAGCAGAGGTTTGGGCATGAACGAAGCGTGCAGTCCGTTGCGGTTCGCGATGGTTTTCACAACCGACACGAAATGGACGACATTGTCCGCGCAGCCTAAGGCGTCGCGGTGACGGAACGAAATTTCGTTCTGTCCCGGCCCCTGCTGATGGTGCGAACTGAGCGGCTCGATCCCCATCTCTTCCAAAGTCAGGCAGATTTCCCGGCGGACGTTTTCACCCCGGTCCAGGGGCGCGATATCGAGATATCCCGCCTCATCCTGCGGAATCAGCGTCGGCTGCCCCTTCTCATCGAGTTCGAAGAGATAGAATTCACATTCCGCGCCCATCATCGGCTCGAGGTCCATCGCCTCCGCCTTATGAATCGCCGTTTGCAGCAGATGCCGGCCGTCGCCCTCAAAGGGCGTGCCGTCCGGGTTCCGCACGCCGCAAAAAAAGCGGACGACCCGGCCGCTTGACGGCCGCCAGGGCAGCACAGTCAGCGTGGCGGGGTCCGGCACCAGAAACAGATCGGATTCCTGCCGGTTCAGGAACCCCTCGACCGCCGCCGCAGAAAAAGAGATTCCGCTTTCAAAGGCTTTCGGCAGTTCGCTCGGCATGATGGCGATATTCTTCTGGTTGCCGTAAAGGTCGCAGAAGGCCAGCCGAATGAACTTGACGTCGTTTTCCTCGATGAATTGCAGAACCTCTTTAATCGGATATCCCACCGGACTATACCTCCCTTTTGATCGCGCGGGGCCGGAGCAGGGGCTTCCGCCCTGCCCCGCGAAACCGACGCGCTGTGAACCTTGAAGCGCCGCGAGTCCTTGTGCATTACGAATCTTAAACCGCTGTGAATCGCGATGTGCTGTCACTTATGTTTTATTATACAATTCCGGGTAGGCTCTGGCAATCTTTTTTTGGGGGAAATTTGTTAATCGCAATGTCACGGTGAATCGTCAAAGTAAACGCAACGGCGTT
>CAYUPA010000226.1:0-3338 GCA_964446565.1 uncultured Lachnospiraceae bacterium | reverse complement strand
TCGCGGTTTCTGCCGGGTTCGGACATACAGTGGGACTGAAAAAAGACGGAACCGTGGTGGCGACAGATCTGCCGGACGAAGATGTATATCACGATTATTACAACTATTCAGACTACGGAGATTTCGGACAATGTGATGTTTCCGGATGGACAGATATTGTGGCCGTCTCCGCCGGGTACGGACATACGGTGGGACTGAAAAGCGACGGAACCGTGGTGGCGACGGGTCCGACGGACACATGGGAGGATTCTGGACAGTGTGATGTCTTCGGCTGGAACGATATTGTCGCGGTTTCTGCCGGGTACTTTCATACGGTGGGGCTGAAAAGCGACGGAACCGTGGTGGCGACGGGTCCGACGGACGATACATGGGAGGATTACGGACAATGTGATGTTTTCGGCTGGAGAGATATCGCGATGCCGGACGGCAAAAACGGTATCTTCGGATTTCATTTTCCCACGGCGTCCCGTCAGGTATCCGCGTCGAACCGGTATGGTTACGAGAACGGTGCCGCGAGCGGCAGCGCTTTCGAGGCGGAAACGGATCGGGAGTCCCTTCCGGACGATGATGACCGGTACGGTGATTCCATGCGTTCGGACAGTCGGGACAGTTCGGTTTCGTCCGGCGCGGCGAGCACAACGACGCCGGAGCCGACCCGGGTCGCGACCATGACCCCGACGCCGACCCCGGAACCTGACAAAGCGGACAAAGATGCCGAAGACACCAATAACCATACGTACCTCTTCCGTGTGGACGACTGCAGCTGGAGCGAGGCCTTCGAGAAAGCCAGGGACGCAGGCGGCTATCTGGCGCGCATCGAAACCGAGGAGGAATACGAGACCATTCTGCGGGCCATCACAGACCTGGGCTATGAGGAGATTCAGTTCCGGGTAGGCGCCCGCCGTGATCCGGACAGTTTGGACTATTACTGGGTGGATGAAGACAACCGTCTTGTCGGAGAGAAACTCAACGGGTCTGATTCCTGGCTTGCCGATCAATGGCTGCAGGGCGAACCAAGCTACCGTGACGGTGATATAGAGGAAAATTATCTGGATTTCTTTTATTATTCCGACGAAGACCGGTGGGTATGGAACGATGCGCCGGACGATATTGTAGGGCTTTTCTCTTATTACAGCGGGAAAACAGGGTACATTGTGGAATTAGAATGATGAAACGTAATGTTCTGCCGTTTTGTCTGGCGCTGCTGCTGAGTTTGACGGGCTGCGGAACCTTTTCTCCGTCCGCGTTGCCGTCCTCGCAGGCGGAAAGCGACAGCACAATTTCTTCGCCGTCCGGGAAAAATCAAGAGGACTCTCCAGAACCGGAAGAGGGAATCATGTCAAATTCCTCTTCTTCCGGCAAGACCGCGGAGACATCCGATTCTTCGCGTGAAAATGAAAAGGCCGCGAACCGGGAGCCGGACGACACCGGCGAACCGGAACCGGATTCCACAGCGATAACGGATTCCAATGCCGAAACGCAGCAGGCTTCGGAAAAACTTTCCAAAGAGATTGACGCCTTTCTGGCACGCATGACACCGGAAGAAAAGGCGGCGCAGCTTTTTATTGTGCTTCCGGAAGCGCTGGTGGATGTCGATACGGTAACGGCGGCGGGCGAAGCGACGAGGCAGGCGCTGAATGAAACGCCTGTCGGCGGTTTTGTCTATATGCCCGGCAACCTGCTCTCCCGCGAGCAGGTACAGACAATGCTCGGCAACCTGCAGACATACAGCAGGGAGCGGATCGGGCTGCCTTTCTTCACGTGTCTGGATGAGGAGGGCGGAACGGTCACGAGAATCGGCGGAAGAGATTCTTTCGACGTGCCCCGGATCGGAGATATGTCCGATTACGGCGCCGCCGGTGATGTCGAAGGCGTACGGGAAGCGGGGGAAACGATCGGCTCCTATCTGAAGGAACTTGGATTCAATCTGGATTTCGCGCCCGTTGCCGATGTTTTTACCAATCCGGCGAATGAAGTAGTTCGCTACCGCTCTTTCGGCGGCGACGCGCGGATGGTTTCGGCGTGTTCGCTGGCTTTTTTGCAGGGGCTGGAGTCGCGGGGTGTTTACGGCACATACAAACATTTCCCCGGACACGGAGCGACATCCGCCGACACACACGAGGACTATGCCGCCACGGACAAAACCCTGGAGGAACTCTGGGATAACGAGCTGCTGCCTTTCCGCGACGGCGTTTCGAACGGCGTGAAATTCATTATGGCGGGGCATATTTCCCTTCCAAATGTCACGGGCGATCATACGCCGGCTTCGCTCTCCCCCGTCATCATACAGAATATTCTGCGGGAGCAGATGGGATACGACGGAATTGTGATTACCGACGCGATGAATATGGGCGCGATTTCCCGCAATTACACGTCCGCGCAGGCCGCTGTCATGGCGCTTCGTGCCGGCGCGGACATGATCCTGATGCCATCCGATTTCCGGAGCGCTTACCAGGGTGTGCTGGACGCTTTAAACAGCGGGGAGCTTTCGATGGAGAGAATGGATGAATCGCTGCGGAGGATTCTTCGAGTCAAGCTGACACTGTGAGTGCCGGGTGTCAAACAGAATGCCGGTTGGCGGAAGGGAATTGGGTGTGAGTGTAAAAAAATGTCCGCACCCCCTTTCCTGTATTCCTGTTTTCTCATCTCATGCGCACAGACAGAAAGTGCACATTTGTTTTTGTCACCGAATCCTTCTTAGAGGAGGTTTCGGCTGTGCTTTACCGACCAACCATAAAACCGCGGCACATTTTATTGCTGCGCTGCATGAAGGTTTCCACTGAGTTTGCTTTACCGGCCGGTATAAAAACACGGCACAGCGCTTCTGCGCGCTTCTCACGGCATCTCACGTAAACATTGCCCAGGCGAGGATGGTTCCGCCAAGGCAGAGAATACCAATCCCACTTGTTGCCGGAATCAGTATCAATAACACACAGACACCAAAGGCGATAGGCCAGCCCAGTTCTTTCAGCTCCCACTTCCTGAATTCCTTTTGTCGTTCCTGATACAGGGCTTCTATGTACTTGACTCGTTTCTCTTCGCTGAGTTTGCTCAGAAACTCCTGTTCCTCTTGTTCTTTCCGCAGGCGTTCCCGTTCTTCCTGTTCCTCTTTCTCTTTCAGTTTCTGCTCCCAGAGCTCGCCTTCGTAGCAGCTTGTAAGGTTCCAGAAGCGTTCTTTTTCCTCATCAGTCATGACCGTACCCTCCATAAGAGGATTATAGCACAGCGGAGGATTCCCCGTGTGTTCTTTGTATAACACATTTCCGCCATACTGACAACAACTTTCCGTTAGCGCAAAAATTTGTTTGACAGCCACGAGACGATAGAAGTAGAAGGAT
>CAYUPA010000225.1:0-3340 GCA_964446565.1 uncultured Lachnospiraceae bacterium | reverse complement strand
GAACGCGTTGCAGCGCTTCGCAGTCAGAGCCTGAACACGCAGGCCCGTTTGTACATGGAGCGCGCCGATATCATGACCGATGCGTACAGGGAATACGAGGGCAGTGTTTCCGTACCGGAAATGCGCGCCATTGCCTTCCGGGAGTTTATGGCGAAGAAAACGCTGTGTATCAACGACGGCGAGCTGATCGTCGGCGAGAAGGGCGACGGACCGCAGGCCGCGCCGACCTTTCCGGAGCTTTGCTGTCATACGCTTGAGGACATGCGGGTTATGAACGACCGTGAGCTGATCAATTTTACGGTGACCGAAGAGGATCTTGCGCTGCAGAAGGAGAAGATCATTCCCTTCTGGGAGAAGCGCAGCATCCGCCACAAAATTCTGGAGGCCATGACGCCGGAGTGGAAGGCCTGCTATGAAAGCGGCATCTTCACTGAGTTTATGGAGCAGCGCGGCCCCGGCCACACCGTCGGCTCCGATAAAATCTATCAGAAGGGTTTTCTGGATTACAAGCAGGATATTCAGGACGCGATCAACAAACTGGATTATCTGCACGATATGGAGGCTTATGACCGCCTCAATCAGCTGAAAGCGATGAGTATCGCCTGCGACGCGATTATCATTCTCGGGACGCGCTACGCGAAGCTCGCGCGGGACATGGCGGAGAAGGAAACAAATCCAGTGCGGAAGGAGGAGCTTCTGCAAATCGCCGCGAACTGCGACGTCGTGCCGGCTCACAGGCCACAGACCTTCTGGCAGGCGATCCAGATGTACTGGTTCGTGCATCTGGGCGTGACAACCGAGCTCAATCCGTGGGACGCGTACAGTCCCGGCCGTTTCGACCAGCATCTGATCCCGTTTTACCGAAAGGATACGGAGGATGGCATTCTGACGGAAGAGAAGGCGCTGGAACTTCTCGAGTGCCTCTGGGTCAAGTTCAACAACCAGCCGGCGCCTCCCAAGGTCGGCATAACGCTCAAGGAATCCGGCACCTATACGGATTTCGCGAATATCAATACCGGCGGGATCACGCCGGACGGGCAGGACGGCGTCAACGACGTCAGCTATCTGATTCTGGACTGCATGGATGAGATGAAGCTGCTGCAGCCAAGTTCCAACGTGCAGATCAGCCGGAAGACGCCGAGGGCCTTTCTGCTGCGCGCCTGCGAAATCGCCCGCAAGGGCTGGGGCCAGCCCGCCTTCTACAATACCGAGGCGATCATTCAGGAACTCCTGAACGCCGGCAAATCCATCGAGGACGCGCGGAAGGGCGGCACCAGCGGCTGTGTGGAGACCGGCGCCTTCGGCAACGAGGCCTACATTCTGACCGGATATTTTAACCTGCCGAAGATTCTGGAAATCACGCTCAACAACGGATACGACAAGGTCGCGGGACGGCAGCTCGGGCTGAAGCTGGGCCAGGCGGAAGATTTTAAGACCTACGATGAGCTTTTTGAGGCCTATAAAAAGCAGGTCCGGTATTTCGCCGATATCAAGGTCCGCGGTTCCAACGTCATTGAGAAAATTTACGCGGAATACATGCCCGCGCCGTTTCTTTCGGTTATCACGAACGACTGCATCGAAAAGGGCAGGGATTACAACGGCGGCGGCGCCCGCTACAATACCAAGTATCTGCAGGGTGTCGGCATCGGCACGATTACCGATTCGCTGGCCGCGATCAAATATAACGTCTACGACAAAAAAACTTTCACGATGAAGGAACTCATGCAGGCGCTCGACGATAATTTCGAGGGGCACGGGCGGATTCTTCATCTGGTCCGGCACAAGACGCCGAAATACGGCAATGACGACGACTACGCGGACGATATTATGAAGAGCGTCTTCAGGATGTATTATGACACCATTACGGGACGTCCGTCGGCGATCGGCGGCAAATACCGCATCAACATGCTGCCGACAACCTGCCACGTCTATTTCGGCGAGGTCATGATGGCGAGCCCGAACGGCCGCCTTGCGCACGTGCCGGTTTCCGAAGGCATTTCGCCGGAGAAGGGCGCGGACACGCATGGACCGACCGCGGTTATCAAATCCTGCTCGAAGATGGACCATCTGATGACAGGCGGGACGCTTCTTAATCAGAAGTTCACGCCGAGCGTCGTCGCGGGACCGGAGGGCCTCGACAATATGGCCAACCTGATTCTTGCATATTTCAACATGGACGGCCATCATATTCAGTTCAATGTGATCGACCGGGCGACGCTGCGCAGGGCGCAGGAGAAGCCGGAGGAGTACCGCGATCTGATCGTCCGGGTCGCGGGGTACAGCGATCATTTCCGTAACCTGAGCCGCGCACTGCAGGATGAAATCATCAACCGCACAGAGCAGAGCTTTGGCTGAACCGCTTAACGGGAAGAAATGAGACTGCGGGAGAAATGGCGTTTTATCCGTTTCTTTCGCGGTCTTTTTTGCGCGGTTTTTGGATTCCGGGCCGTTTCCCGGCCCCTGACTTTTTTCTTGACAATTACCATATTACGTTATAAAATTAAATCGTTCGTGTATGGAAGTGTTGATAAAACCGTATTATCTGTACCAACGAAAGGGAAGGTTGAAACCTTCCTTTATGATTGTAAATCGAACCATGAAAACTACAAAAGGAGGTGTTATTGTCTTGGGGTATGTGATAATATCCCTTGTCGCTGTCGTACTCATTGTGATCGCTTTCCTCGCCGGCGTCCAGTACCGCAGGAAGGTCGCGGAAGCGCAGATCGGTTCCGCGGAAACCAAGGCGCGCGAAATCGTGGACGACGCCCTTAAATCCGCGGATGCCAAAAAGCGGGAAGTTCTTCTGGAAGCCAAGGAAGAGGCGCTGAAAACAAAGAATGATCTGGATAAGGAAGTGAAGGAACGCCGCGGTGAAGTTCAGCGTCAGGAAAAGCGGATTGTTCAGAAGGAAGAAGCCCTGGACCGCAAGAGCGAGCAGCTCGAGCGCAAGGACGCCCAGATGAACAGGAAGCTTGAGGAAATAGAGCGTAAAGATAAAGAGATTTCAGAAATCCATGAGAAGAAGCTGGAGGAACTGGAAGCGATTTCCGGTCTCACATCCGATCAGGCGAAAGACATTCTGCTGCAGTCCGTCGAGGAGGATGTCAAGCACGACATGGCGGTCATGCTGAAGGAGAATGAAGCGCGGGCGAAGGAAGAAGCCGTCAAAAAAGCGCGGGAGATTCTGACCGGCGCGATCCAGCGCTGCGCGGCGGATCATGTCGCGGAAACGACGGTTTCTGTCGTACCCCTTCCGAACGATGAGATGAAGGGCCGAATCATAGGCCGCGAAGGACGGAACATCCGGGCGCTTGAAACAATGACAGGCATCGATCTGATC
>CAYUPA010000224.1:0-3347 GCA_964446565.1 uncultured Lachnospiraceae bacterium | reverse complement strand
ATTCGATATAGCAGTCTTCATCCGTTTTTACCTGCTCACGGATGAGGCGGGTCTCTGGTTCTACGCCAATCGCCGCAAAAACCCCCTCGACATCGAGACGGGCCTCCGCTCCGTCCGCGGACAGAAGCGTAAGGCCGTTCACCGTCAGATCGCCAAGTATCTCCTTCACCCGCCATCCGTAGAGGATTTCAATATTCTCCTTCTCTTCAAGGCGCCGCGCAAGAGACCCCGCGGCCCGCATCACCTTTCGGCGGACGACGACATAGACCTTTTTGCAGAACCGCGTCAGATAGAGCGCATCCTCCGCCGCCGTATCGCCGCCTCCGATGACCGCGACCGTCTTTCCCCGAAAAAAGGCGCCGTCACAGGTCGCGCAGTAGGAAACGCCGTGCCCGCGAAGCCGCTCCTCCCCCGGAACCGCGAGCTTTCTGGGCTGCGCGCCGGCCGCATACAGGACGGTCCTTGCCTCATACTCTCCCTCGTCGGTCCGGACCCGCTTCACCGCGCCGTTCAGGAACAGCCCGGTGACCTCTTCCGTGCGGAACTCCACATTATACCGCGCCGCGTGCTCCTGCATCCGGCCTGCCAGCTCCGCGCCGGAAATTTCCGGAAAGCCGGGGTAATTATCCACCTCATACGTCTGCAGGACCTGACCTCCGGCCATACCCTTTTCCAGCAGCAGCGTGGTAAGGTCGGCGCGGCTTGCGTAAATCGCCGCCGTAAGGCCGGCCGGTCCGCCGCCTATGATAATTAGATCGTACAAATTCACTCCTCCTTCAGCGCCTCGTTCAGCACGTCTGTCCCCCGCAGCACAAACCGGCCTCCGCGGAGAATATCCGTCTCTCTTCCGTCCGGCGCCACAGCGGAAATAAGACCCAGCTGATCGTAGGGCAGCGTGATATCGATATGTTTCTGCGTATAGGCTTCCTCCGGTTTCGTCCTGCGCAGAATGGACCGCTCATTATCCCGGGCGATCACTTCCCTGCGGTCCTGCGGGTTAAAGACCTTACGGTCCTCCTCATGGCTGAAGCACGTATCGCCCAGCGCGAAATGCGGCCCCATCTTCTCCACGACGAGCACCGGCAGCCGGTTTACGATTCCGTACTTCTGCGCCATTCGGTAAGCTGTCGTATTGGTCCCGATCGCAAACTCGCCCATGGGCAGCGAGTCATGGGGAAACAGCAGATTTTCCTGAATATACCGTCTGCCTTCCTCCTCCGATTCAAAATTGGTGCAGCTGTAGTCCGTAACTTCCCCGTCCGTGAAGGTCAGCTTCAGATTTTCATACCGCAGTCCGTCCAAAAAAGCCTCTTTTACGTGCAGCACGCCGTTCGTCCCTTTCAGCTGTGGTGAGGTAAAGACCTCGCCGAGCGGAATGTTGACGTCGGCTCCGCAGTTAAAGAAGTTGGTCTGTCTGGCCGGATTTGCAAGCGGGTGCAGAGCGACTTCCAGATTCGTCTCGTTCTCATGGTCTCCGAGGACGCGAACCTTCACGCCGCGGTCCAGCGCCTCGATCAGCGTCTGCTGCGCCTGATTGTAAATCGCCTCATCGAGGGTGTTCACCTCGATCATATCCATGAAAATCTCCTCAAAATGTTCGCCGATTTCCGGCACCGGGAAGGCGATCATCGTATAGCTCGTATATTCCGGCGGCACATACCGGTTTAGTATCTCGCCCCTGCGGGAAATCAGGTTCGTATACAGCGCCTGCTGAGGCGGACTCAACGTCAGGCTCTCCTTTCGGGCCTGCGGTTCATACGGTTTCTCGCCGAAGGGGAGAACCCAGGCCGCGCCGCCGTAAGCCGCAAGCATATCGCGATTCTCCTGCGCGGCCTCTTCCAGAGAGGCAAGATACTTTTCGCAGTATTCTTCCGTGAGAAAGGCGGCAGCATCAAACCGGTGATCGTATTCATACTGCGTATTGGACGCCGCGGTCGAAATCGTATGAATATAGGGAACATAATGCAGCTCTTCCTCAAAGAGGATGAGAGCCTTCCGGATCATGCGTTCCATCCCCAGCGGATAATGCACGGCGACCGTCCTTCGTCCGAGGATGTCCTTTCCGTCCCGGAAAAACCCCTTCCGAAACCCCTGAACGAAAGCGGAGGCGATTTTCTCCACCGTTTCTTCCGGAAGCGAGGCCATAAAGCGGGACAGCGTGATTTCATTTTCCGTAACAAATTCGCCGAGAGCGTATAAATTGCCGGTATCGGTCCAGTCGAACTCCCGGATCAGATCGGCGCGGTAAGAATCCTCGAAGCCATACCGGTCATGGAGAAACAGCCCCTGCTCCTCCTTAAGATGCAGAAGACTGCGCTCCTCCAAAAGCCGGCGGAGGTCCCCCTCCTCCACCCGCTTCTCCTGACTGAAAAGCTGATAGACTTCCAGAAACAGCTCGTTGTTCCAGTGCATGGCAAACCGCATGTGGCGATAGGCGTAGAGAATGTTATCCCGGAGACGGGAGGCAACCGCCGCCAGAAGGGGGCCAACATCATAACCCAGCGTTTTCGCCGCGAAGCGGGGATTCAGAATACTCTTCGCATAGCGCGTACGCGCGACGTCGGAAATCAGGACCTCCTGATCCTTCGCAAGCTCAGCCAGCGTCGCCGTTTGAAAATATCCGGGGTCCCATTTCTTTTCCATCTCCATCAGCGTGAGCAGAAACTGCGCCTCATCGCGAAAAAACTTCATCCGGTTCTCTTTTGGCCCCTTGTGAATCTTCAGATCCTCCGCCATCCACTGCAGCTGCTCATACTCCTTGTTATAGCGGGAGTCGGTCCTTGCATTTAACAGCTTATAGAAATCACGGTTATCAAACATCAGCGTTCTCCTTACATAAGACGGTCCTGTTTCTGTGAATGGGCGTTCGCGGTTACATAAAGCAAAAACCTTTCCCCGCACGCAGGTTTCCGGAAAATAAAAATAAAGAGCGAACCATCCGTTCACTCTTTCCATGAGCTGGGCAAGAAGGATTCGAACCTACGAATGCTGGAGTCAGAGTCCAGTGCCTTACCGCTTGGCGATTGCCCAGTATCGTTCGGTACCTCAAACGCAAAATAAATTATAACGGATGTAACAGCGAATGTCAACCCTCTGCGCGGACTTTTTTACGACAGAATCATGTGAATTTTCAAAATAACTATACCGTGCTAAGCGTTCCCGCTCTTATTTTCCATAATGCGCCGCAACCTTTTTCAGGTTTTCGATGATCGGCAGGTGCTGCGGACAGACGCTCTCGCACTGGCCGCAGCCGATGCAGTCGGACGCTTTTCCAAACCGGCCGCTTACATTCTCATAATTGGTATAGTTGACGGTCCAGCCTTTTTCCTCCAGCTTCTCCCGCATAT
>CAYUPA010000223.1:0-3410 GCA_964446565.1 uncultured Lachnospiraceae bacterium | reverse complement strand
ATTCCGCAGCGGAATTTACAACAGTTTCAACGGCAGAGTTTACTGCGGATTCCGCTTATACGCCTGCAGAATTCGCTTGCGGGAAGGCGGCAAATTTGCTATACTGTTCAAAGAAAAGGCTTGTCGCCTCAGAAGAAAGGAGTTTGCAGCATGTGGAACGACATTGATACTGGAAAGTATGAGGGCATGATCGCGGAGACGATCTCGGTTCCGGGCGAAAACGGCCGCGCGGTGCGGGCGTATTATTCCCGGCCTCTCACGGATGCGCCCGCGCCCGGCATTGTTCTGATTCCGCACATGCCAGGGTGGGACGAATTCTATCGGGAAACGGCCCGGCGTTTTACCGAACATGGCTACGCCGTGCTCTGTCCGGATATCTACCGCGCCTTCGGCAGCGGAAATCCGTCTGACGTTGCGAAGGCGGCCCGCGAGGCCGGCGGCGTGCCGGATTCGGATGTGATGGACGACTGCCGGAGCGCTCTCGGCTTCCTGAAGCAGCAGCCCAAAAGCAACGGCAAGGTCGGTGTCATTGGAACCTGTTCCGGCGGGCGGCACGCGTTCCTTGCGGCCTGTACGGTGGAGGGGTTCGACGCCGCTGTGGACTGCTGGGGCGGCGGCGTCGTGGACGAAGGCGACGATGCGCCGGTGAAAAAGGCGGGCGATCTTCGCTGTCCGCTTCTTGGCATTTTCGGAAACGACGATCTGCATCCGGCGCCGTGGGAAGTGGACGCGCTGGAGAACACGCTGAAAAAGCTGGGCAGGAAGTACGAGTTCCATCGCTATGACGGCGCGGGCCATGGGTTCTGGTATTATCACAACGCCATGTACCGGGGCGGCCAGGCGATGGACGCGTGGGAAAAGGTCTTCGCTTTCTTCGAAAAATATCTGCGATGAAAAGCCCGAGGGCTGATTTTGTCGTGATGGCGAAGCCCGTCGGGCCGCGGTGCAATATGCGGTGCTCCTACTGCTATTACAGGGACTGCCCGGGCGGTTCCACGCCGGAGGAGCCCATGTCGGACGCGGTGTTGGAGGCTTTTATCGCCAATTATATGGAAAGCGTCACGGGGCCGGTCGTTTCCTTTACATGGCACGGCGGGGAGCCGACGCTGGCGGGCCTTCCATTTTATGAGAAGGTTGTGGCTCTTGAAGAAAAATACCGTCCGCAGGGCTGGGAAATATGGAACAGTCTGCAGACCAACGGCCTTTTACTCGATGCCGAATGGGCGGATTTTCTTGCGAGGGAGCGCTTTGACGTAGGCATCAGCATTGACGGGCCCCGGTGGCTGCACGATCTGCATCGAAAGGATGAGAAAGGCCGGGGCACCTTCGACCGGGTCCTGCGGGCTGTGGAATGTCTTGCTGCGCGCGGCATTCAGCCCGATCTTCTCTGCACCGTTTCGGAGACAACCGCGAAGGCCGGCATAGAAACCTACAAGGCGCTTCGGGCGCTTAAAACCGGCTGGATGCAGTTCATCCCCATTGTCGAGCACGACCCGAAAGGCCGTCCCGTCAAGGAAACGGTCTCTCCGGAGGCATACGGCGAATTTTTAAAGGATGTTTTTTCGTGTTGGTTTTTTCATGACCTCGATACGCAGGGCGTGCAGTTTTTTTGTGAAACGGCGGCGGCCCTTGCGGGCGGCGAGCCAAAACTGTGCAATATGAAGCAGACCTGCGGCGGCGTGCTCGTTGTGGAACGCGACGGGGCCGTCTATTCCTGCGATCATTTTGTCGATTCGAAGCACCGGCTTGGCAGCGTGCTGACCGATTCCCTTGCGGAACTGGCGCGCGGCGAAACGCAGAGAGCCTTTGGCAGCGCGAAACGGCTTGCGCGGTCCTCTGAATGTGAAACCTGCCCCTACTGTTCCTTCTGCGGGGGCGGCTGTCTCAAGCACCGCCTTGTCAGAAGCGGGTCTACGGAACCGAATCACAACTATTTATGCGGCGGTCTGCGCTCTTTTTTTGATTATTCCGTACCGCTTTTGCAGCGGGCGCGGGCCCTTCGGCGGCAGGGGAACAGCCCGGAGCGGATCATGACGGTCGTCGCGCAGGAGCAGAGGCAGATGTGGAGCCGGGTCGGCCGCAACGATCCCTGTCCCTGCGGAAGCGGGAAAAAAGCGAAAAACTGCTGTCTGCGCCGCGTTCCGTAGCGAACGGCGGACCGAAATTGAAGGCGGGATGGCCGGTTTCCGACGGACGGCCTATTCTGGCCGCGGACCGGTTTCCGACGGCTCTGGCCGCGGATCGATTTCAGATGAAGCTTCCGTCAAGCGGGATCACCTGTCCGGTCAGGTAGGAGGCGCCGTCGCCCGCCAGATAGAGGATGAGGTTCGCGACCTCCTCCGGACGGCCGAAGCGCCCCATGCCGATCGAATCCGCGAGGGCAGATCGGTCTTCCGCGGAAAGCGGCGCGTTCATGGCCGTATCGATTACGCCGCAGGCAATGGCATTGACACGGATGCCGGACGGAGCGACTTCCCTTGCAAGCGCCCGGGTCAGGGCGTTCATGCCGCCTTTGGACGCGGAATACGCCGTCTCCATGGAAGCGCCGGAAACGCCCCAGACAGAGGACACGTTAATGATTGATCCTGATTTTGCGGCGAGCATTGGCCGCAGCGCAAATTTGCAGCAGTTGAATACGGATTTCAGATTGGCGTTGAGCACCCGGTCCCAGTCGGCCTCTTCCATGTCCTGCAGGAGACCGAAGTACGAGACGCCGGCGTTGTTGACAAGAACGTCAAGCTGTCCGGCGCGGGGCAGGATGATGTCACGAAACGCCGCTTCCACCTCGGAATAGATCCCGGCGTCAAAAGGAACGGGAACACAGGGAACCCGGTAGGTTTCGCAAAGTTCCCGGCTGAGCGCCGCAAGTTTCTCGCGGGAGCGACTGTTGATAAAAAGGGCGTAGCCGGCTTCCGCGAAGGCGCGGGCCGCAGCAAGGCCAATTCCCCGGCTCGCCCCGGTAATTAAAATGGTTTTCATCGCGTTTTCCCTCCGCGGTCTTAGTTTGTGTAAGGTAAAGAGGTAATAGAAGTGTAAGAAATTTTCCGTTTCCTGTTTGGCGCGTCCTTACGCCGGACGGGTCGGACTCCTGCGCCGCCGCAGCTTCTGGACGCGCTCCCATGTGCCTGGCCGATGATCGGCTCGTGGGTGTTCTCGAACACCATCGGTATCTCCTCCGGGTTGAGGATTGTGCACTTTATCGTCATGTCCGACATCCAGCCTCACTATTCCGCAGGAGTATCCTACTACATCTGGAGGCTGTCTGTAAAGGGTTTTCTACTTTAGCAATCAAATATAATCATTATTTTTTCAGAAATTTCGCGAAACATTGAGCGGAGTTTGATACAATTTAGCGATAGCCTTGCCGCCTGAAAATCAAAAGGAGGATGGTGCAAATCCTTTTTTTGGGT
>CAYUPA010000222.1:0-3424 GCA_964446565.1 uncultured Lachnospiraceae bacterium | reverse complement strand
TAAGGCGGCAATTGTTGAGGAAGTTTTAAGTTATTCTTATAAGGATACCCTAACCAAAGATCGTAAAAGCGTCCTGATAGACACCCGTTCCCCCAAAATTTTTACGCCTGCCGGAAAGTATTCATGTCTGATTGGTAAGAATAGAGAAACAGCCATGAACTTAATGGTAGAAAAGAAGGTAGCCCTGGCATCGTCCCGATCTTTCATTTTCTCAAAGGAACTTCTGGATGCAATGAGAAACAACACGCAAGGGCAGACAGATCATGAATATCATCGGTACATGACATTAATTGAAAGTCTGGTTCGTTATGGCAATTATGAATTATTTGTGATTAACACTTCAAATTCCGGCATGATCAGTCTGAATATGCTCCCGCTGTCTTTCAAATATGAAAATGGAACGAACGGTGCGGTAGGGAATATTGTAATTCCTCTTGAGGAGGCTGTATCCATTCCGGAGGAGGCTCTTGCTGTAGTAGAGCATGTTATTGCCAATATGAATGTTGTGCTGTCCCAGATTGTTCCGGGACTCACGATTCGTATTGAGAAACTTGGAGAAATGGTCCTCGCAAACGGCAAAAAAGGCATCCGGGTTCAGCTTGTGTCTTTGAAAAATAAAAAGGCCATTCCCTTAAAATATGAATCGGAAGGCATTAAAAAGATTATTTCCATTCTTCAGCTTTTGATTGTTGTTTATAATCGTGACTCCATTACTGTAGCAATTGATGAACTGGACGCAGGCGTTTTTGAGTATCTTCTTGGCGAACTTCTCCGCATCATTTCCGAAAAGGGAAGAGGACAGCTGCTGTTTACTTCACATAACCTTCGTCCGTTAGAAACTTTAGATCGCGGGTTTATTGCCTTTACAACGACGAACCCTCTCAACAGATATATCCGCATGACCAATCTCAAGGACAACAATAATCTGAGAAATTTCTATTTCCGCGATATTATCCTCGGCGAACAAAGTGAGGAGGTTTATGATCCGACGAATAATGCCGAGATAGCGTTTGCGTTTCGAGAGGCTGGTGAATTCGGTGACACGTAAAAAAATCGTATTTGTTATTGTTGAAGGACCCTCCGAAAGAGGCTTTTTATCATAAGGGCAGGATTCGGAGGAATTCTTCATTACTTATAAATTTCCTGATTTCGATTAGGAATAATTAAAAAGGAGAAAAAAAGATGGATATTCTACAGTTTGACCTGAAGAACAGGGGAGCGAAATTCAAACGGCTCAACGCCACCAACGGCGGCCCGGTTCACAAACGTCACGCGAGCGACCAGCCGATGAGCAATCTGGAGAACTACCGCGCGGCGCGCATTCCGTACGCGAGGAATCACGATTCCAATTATATGGACGCGTACGGCGGTCCGTATGCCCATGACATCAGCGCGATCTTTCCGAATTTTGACGCGGATGTGAACGACCCGGCGTCGTACGACTTCGCCTGTACGGACGAGTCGATACTGGTCTGTCTGGAAGCGGGGACGAAGACCTTCTTCCGGCTGGGGCAGTCCATCGAGCATCAGATTAAGAAGCATGGGACGCTGCCGCCCAGGGATTTCAGAAAATGGGCGGAGATCTGCGAGCATATCATCCGCCATTACACAGAAGGCTGGGCGGACGGCATGACGCTCGACATGGATTACTGGGAAATCTGGAACGAGCCGGATCTGGCCGCGGACGACAGCAAGAGCATAAACAAGCTGACATGGGGCGGGACGAAAGCCCAGTTCTTCGATCTTTATGAAATTACGGCGAAGCACCTGAAAGCGTGTTTCCCGCACCTTAAAATCGGAGGCCCCGCTCTCGCGGGCAATCTGGAGTGGGCGGCGGATTTTCTGTCGGAGATGCGGCGGCGCGGCGTGGAGATCGATTTCTTCTCATGGCACATTTATTTGACGGAGCCGGAAAAAATGCTTGTAAAAGCCGAGGCGGTCCAGAAACTTCTTGAGGAAAACGGGTACGGAAACGCGGAGAATATCCTTAATGAGTGGAATTATGTCGAGAGTTTTTCCGGGAAAGAGTGGCCGCACTCTCTTCAGGTGATCATGAGCATGAAGGGCGCGGCGCTCATGATGGCGTGCATCAGCGCGGCGCAGGATTCTCCGATCGACATGCTGATGTACTATGACACCCGGCCGGGCGGAATGAACGGCGTGTTTGCCAATTACACGCATGAGCCGCTGAAGGGCTATTATCCGCTGAAGTGGTACGGGATGTTCTACGATATGGACGCGGAAATCAAATGCGGCGCGGCGCCCGCCGGCATCTATCCGCTCTGCGGCGTTGGGAAGGACGGAAAAACGCTCTGCGTTATCACGTATTATACCAACGACAAAGAGGCGAAGGAGAAGGATCTCCGGGTTGACTTCGGCCGAAGCGGACAGTATGAAATTTTCCTGCTCGACGAGGAGCACGACGGAGAACTGGTGAAAACTACAAGTGATCTGTCTCTGACGCTTGATCCCAATACCTGTGTGCTGATACAGGAAATTTAACGAAGGAAGGGAAGATACGCATGATAACTGTTCATGTGAAAGAAAAGCAGGGCGCGATAAAGCCCATGCACGCGACGAACAACGGACCGGTCAAAAAGAATATGGAAACCTATAAAGCGGCGGGGATTCCCTATGCCCGTAACCACGACGCCGCCTTTTACGACGGCTACGGCGGCGAACACGGCACGGATATTTCCGGCATTTTCCCCAATTTTGACGCGGACCCCTATGATGCGGATTCCTATGATTTTGCCTGTACGGACGCCTATCTGAAAGATATCGAGGCGGCGGGCACGAAGCCATTCTACCGTCTGGGACAGAAGATTGAACATACAGTGAAGAAGTTCTGGACACTGCCGCCGAAGGATTTTAGGAAATGGGCTGTGATCTGCGAACATATCATCCGCCACTACAACGAAGGCTGGGCCGACGGGTTTCATATGAATATTTCCTACTGGGAGATATGGAATGAACCGGACCTTCTGCCTTCTCCGGGGAAACCCAGTCCGACGTGGGGCGGCACGCCGGAGCAGTACTATGAGCTTTACGCCGTGACGGCGTCGCATCTCAAGGCGGCGTTTCCGCGTCTTAAAATCGGCGGCCCGGCTCTTGCCGGTCCGCGCGGGGAAGCGTGGATTCAAAACTTCCTCTCCTATCTCACGAAGGACGGCGGGCGGGTGCCGCTTGATTTCTTTTCGTGGCATACGTACTGTTCCGACCCGGCGGTCATTGCCCGCAACGCGGAAACGATACGCACGCTTCTCAACCGATACGGCTATACGGAGGCGGAGAGTATCCTGAACGAGTGGAATTACGTCGATGGATGGAGCGATCTTGGCAGTACGTTTTTGCTGATTAAAAGCATGCGGGGCGCGGCTTTTACGGCGGCCTGTATGCTGACGGCGCAGGATACCGACATCGA